>JBEKZG010000429.1:0-3816 GCA_049510095.1 Occallatibacter sp. | reverse complement strand
CTTCTCCACCGATCTCTACCAGTACCTTCGCAACTCCGCGCCGGAATTCGAGCAGTTAGCTGGCGTCCAGGCCGGCCAGTGGACCTGGAGCGTGCGCCGCGGCAACGCAGCCGGTAAGTCTCTCCACGGCGAATTCGTTTCCGGAAACTTCTTCTCGACGCTGGGCCTGGGAGCCTACATGGGCCGCGTCTTCTCTGACGCCGACGACACTCCCTCGTCCCCTCCGGCAACGGTGCTTAGCTATCAGGCATGGCAGGGTGAGTATGCCGCCGATCCCAAAATTGTTGGCTCAACCATCTATATTCAGGCCAAGCCCTTCACGGTTATCGGCGTAACCCCTCCCGGCTTTTTTGGCGATCGCGTCTCCGACAATCCCCCCGACCTCTATATGCCCGTACAGACCGAGCCCTACGTTCGCGGAGACAGCTCGATCCTTCATCATCAGGAATCGCACTGGCTCTATGCGCTGGGCCGGGTGCGCCCCGGAACCAACATCGCCGCGTTGCAATCCAAGCTTTCTATCGTCCTCCGTCAGTGGATCAATACCCGCCCGCTGCTCCTGGCCAACGGCGGCTCGACCGTCGTTCCCAAAATGCATGTGGTCATTTCACCCGGCGGTGGAGGCATTCAAAGCCTTCAGCAGGAAACAGGCACTGGCCTGAAGATGCTGATGATTCTTTCTTCGGTCGTCCTGCTCATTGCCTGCGCCAACATCGCCAATCTCCTTCTTGCGCGCAGCACCGGGCATCGCGCTGACATTGCGTTGCGCATGGCTCTCGGCGCAGGCCGCAGCCGCGTCATGCGCCAGGTCCTTACCGAGAGCATTCTTCTGAGCTTCATCGGTGGGCTTGCCGGACTTGCCGTTGCCTATGGTGGCACGCACACAATCCTTATGCTTGCGTTTCCCGATGCCCGCAACATGCCTGTGGACGCCAACCCGTCTCTGCCTGTGCTGGGGTTTGCATTTCTGGTCTCAATGATCACCGGCATTCTCTTCGGAACCGCCCCCGCGTTGTTGGCCTCTCATGCCCAGCCCGCGGAAGCATTGCGCGGCGTCAATCGCACCACGCGCGACCGATCAACAATTCCCCAGAAGGCCCTTGTCATTTTCCAGGCTGCCCTCGCGCTGGTGCTGCTGGCGGGCGCAATTCTAATGACCAAGTCGCTGAACAATCTGGAGAACCAGAAATTCGGGATCGCCACCTCCGATCGCTACGTGCTCCACTTCGATCCGGCCGGCGCAGGCTACACGGCCGACCGTCTCCCCGCTCTCAATCGTGAAATCGAAAGCCGCTTCGCATTACTGCCTGGTGTATCCAGCGTGGGCCTCGGGATGTATAGCCCGCTCGAAGGCGACAACTGGGGCGATTGCGTGATCCAGCAGGGACATCCCGCGCCGCGCCCCGGCGACAAGTGCGGTTCAAGCTGGGTTCGTGTCAGCAACCACTATCTGGACTCCATCGGCGTACCTATTGTGCGCGGCCGCGGATTCACCGAGCAGGACACGGCGACTTCACCGCAGGTTGCGATCGTCAATCAGACCTTCGTCAAACATTTTTTTCCCAACCAGGACCCCATCGGCCAACATTTTGGCATCGACTATCCGCAGTACAGCGGCAGTTGGGAGATCGTCGGCGTCTTTTCCGATTTCAAGCTGAACAACCCGCGCGATGAGGTGCGCCCCGTCTATCTGCGCCCGATGACCCAGTTCTATGCCGGTTTCAAAGAGCCGTCAATGATCGGCGGCGAGACGCAGTCGATGTTCATGAATGCGATGGTGCTCAACTTCAACCGTCCGCAATCAAATGCCGAATCGCTGATCCGCCAGACGCTCGCCGCTGTCGATCCCAATCTCACCGTCATGGATCTGCGCACCCTCGACGCCCAGGTGGCCGGCAACTTCAACCAGGAACGCCTGACTGCGCAACTGACCAGCCTTTTCGGAGTCCTCTCCCTCATCCTCGCGTCGGTTGGGCTTTACGGTGTTATGTCCTACTTCGTGGCTCGGCGCACCAGCGAGATCGGTATCCGCATGGCGCTGGGCGCAACGCGGCAAAGCGTGGTCACCATGGTCATGCGCGGCGTTCTCTGGCAGATACTCATTGGTCTCGTCCTGGGCATTCCCGCCGCGCTCTATGCGGGCTACCTGATGAAGAGCCTGCTTTATGGGGTGGGCAGCTACGATCCGTGGGCCCTCACCGGTGCGCCCCTCATGCTAGTCCTCTGCGCCACGGCAGCCGGTTTTATTCCCGCCCGCCGCGCAGCATCTATCGAACCCATGAAGGCCCTGCGCACAGAATAGAGGAGTGACAAAGATGAAAACGCCGCTTCACGACCTTCGGTACGCACTGCGTCAGTTGCGCAAAGCTCCGGGGTTCGCGCTTACCGTCATCCTCACGCTGGCCCTCGGCATTGGCGCCACGACAGCCATCTTCACGCTCGTGTACGACGTGATGCTGCGTCCGCTTCCGTTTACGCAGCCGGATCGGCTTGTGACCATCGAAGAAATAGCTGTGGAATGGAGCAATGTCTATCCCACCCTTCCCGTCAGCGCAAACCGCTTCACCTTCTGGCTGCAGAATAACCGCAGCTTTGATTCAATAGCTGTCATGCGGCAAGACTCCGCGCCGCTCGGCGGAAATGACCGACCCCTCCAGGTGGGTGTGTTGGCGGCTACACCGGGAATTTTTTCCGTACTTCAAGTCCAGCCCAGTCTGGGCCGGCCGTTCACCGTCGCTGAAGCGCAACCGGGCCACGAGCATGTCGTGGTGTTGATGTACGACATGTGGCGCGAGCAGTTCGGCAGCGATCGCGATATCGTCGGCAAATCCGTTCGTCTGCATGGCTTTCCATTCACCGTGTTGGGAGTTATGCCGCAGTCGTTCCACATGCCCTCGGTGCAGACCCTCGGCTCCATTGGCGAGACCAATCACGTGCTCCCCGTAGGGGTCCTGGAACCGCTGGCATTCACGCAGGAACAGCTCGCGGAGCAGATGGGCGATATGAATTACTTCGGATTGGGGCGGTTGAAATCCGGAGTATCAGTCGCCGCGGCCACGGCAGACCTGAATGCGCTGCAACACACCATCAGCTCGAATCTGCCCGCAGATGAGAAGGCGACCCTCGCCGTCTCCCTCAGGCCTTTCCAGCAACAACTCGTCGGCAACAATCGCCAGCCGCTGATCATCCTGCTGGTGGCTGTCGCGGGGTTGCTCCTGGTGGGCTGTGTGAACGTCGCGAACCTTCTGATGGCACGCGGGGTCGCGCGGAAGCAGCAAATGGCGGTGGCGGCGGCGCTGGGGGCAAGCCGCGTGGAAATGGTGCGCATGGCGCTCCGCGAAACTGCCGTACTTGCAACTGCCGGTTGCGCGCTCGGCGTTCTGCTGGCGTCGGCCATCGTTCCTGTAATGCGGCAGTACCTGCCGCCGGCATTGGATTTTCGCGGCCCTCTGCACCTTGACTGGACTGGAGCCGGATGCGCGCTGATTCTGGCAGTGCTGGCGACATTTCTAGCGGGAGGCGCACCGGCGCTCATGGTTTCCCGTACTGCGCCGCATGAAGTTCTGCAAAGCGGATCGCGGCTGGCCAGCGAATCGCGCGGAAGCCGGCGTGCGCGGCGCGTTCTGGTCGGAGTTGAAGTTGCGGTGAGCGTAGCGCTCGTGTTGATGACCGGATTGCTGATCGCGAGCCTGGCCAATCTGATGAGCGTGGACCGGGGGTTCACCGCCGAGCAGACCGTCACGGCCACCATCAATCTGCCCAGGGGGTCCTATCCCGACACCCAGCATCGCGCCGCATTTTACAAAGAAGTCCTGG
>JBEKZG010000428.1:0-3823 GCA_049510095.1 Occallatibacter sp. | reverse complement strand
TTCCTCGGCCATAACCCGTCTCGATAACGTAGTTATGCCACAGAAAAGACGGCCTTTCCAGCTATATTTTTGCTTCCAGACTCTCCCCTTCAACAGGCGGCGTGTGAGATATGCAGGCTAGTTACTGCAGTTCGGATTCGCTCGATTGGGAAATGTTGAGGCTCAATGTGCTTGTCGTAGGTTGGTAAATGGATGGGAAGCCGTATATCGCAATCGTAGCTGGTTGTGACGCCGTTGGCATTTTCAAAATGCAAGAGCAGCCAGTATTCAAACTTGGGATTGCTTAACGCGAAGCCATAGTTGTCTCGGCTTTGCGCCCAAGTGTGCAGCGCGATCAGATGTTCTTCGGGCCATGAGTCCCTGTCGACCACAACCCATGCTTCATCGGATTTGCGGAGGCTTTCCTTGCGGATATAGTCCCGCACTCGCTTCAAAGCTTCCTTTGGTGGAAGGTTGCTTCTGTTGCCGAGACACTTTACGTGGACGATCAACTCTTCGCTCAGGAGAGGAAAGTATTCCTGCTCGGTCACTGTGCCCTCGGCGACGATGACGAACATGCGTTTGTAGCGACGCTGGCCTTGGGCGCGCCGGAAGCGCGCGGTCATCGCACTGCCGTTTCGTCTTCGCGGAGGGTGTTCGTGGTTCGGATTCGGGGCACGCCTCCGAGCCGGCCTTGCAGATAGCTTTTGCGGATGTCCTTGTCTTTGCGCACATCCTTGAATTCGCTAAACGCGACCAGCTTCGATGCTCCGGACTGGTCGCGCTCGGTGATCCAAATCTCGTCGCGGCGGAAGATTTCCTGGGTCATTAGTTGGGTGTCGTGGGTGGTAAAGATTAACTGGGCAGTCGTCGGGTTTCCATGTCGCGCCAGATAATGTTCGATGAGGTCTCGGGTCAGATTAGTGTGTAGGCTTCGATCCAATTCGTCAATCACAATAACCGAGTTATGTAGTTCCTCCAGGGCTTTGAACGGTGACAAAAGGTCTATCAGGCGGCGTGTTCCGTCCGACTCGTCAGCAAGATTGAATAGGATGTCCTCGCCACCCTCCGACTTGTGAACGGTCACAAGCTGCCAAGCAACGATGCGACCCCGCTCCTTCCGTACAACGATCTTCTCATTGCCGCCCGATCGAGGGAATTCTTCATGGCCCTCCCTCCAGGTGGCTGACCATTTGTCCAGCTCTTCCCGCTTAGCGACGTCCTTTGGAGGAATCTCAATCTTACTTAGCGATGCAATCCCCGTGCCCAGGTCGCGCAGTCGCGTCGTGAGCCACTTGTAAATGTGATGATCCTCGTCAGTGAGCCATTGCATGTGTCTTAGCGGCTCTTCCGGGAGTATCACTGTAAGGTTCCTATCGAACCACTCGAACACAGACTTGATTTCGTCTCGTCTATGAGAAACAGGGTTTGTAAGAAGGAGCTGATTGCCTTGCGTGCCTTCGGACGCAAAGCGCAAAGCGGATCCTTCTGGAGATTGGCCAGGTGGGTCGAGCTTCCCCTCCAGTCGCCGAAACAGGGTCTTCTCACGCGTTCCATTGATTCGTTTGAGTTCTTCACGTGCCACCCCGTCAGCTGTCGCAGAGAAGCTGTATTCATAGATCGACTCTCGTATCAATATCTCAAAGCGAAAAGACGTAGGCAGCTCTGGGCAGTGTTTGTCCAAGAGAAACGGCTTGACTGCGATCCGAGCGCCCGCCTTCGGCGGATCTGTGATGAAGTCCTGTGCGAAGCGCAATGCCTTCATCAGATTGCTCTTCCCCGAGGCATTCGCGCCATAGATTGCGGCGATCGGCAGTAGCTTGAGATCGTACTTTTCAATACGGGCGATATGCTCAGGGTGCTGTTCCTCGCGTGTTGCCACCAGATCGAGAGTGGCTTCGTCGCGGAAGGACATCCAGTTTTCGACGGAGAAGCGCAGCAGCATTTCGACACCTCGGGAGAAAAATTCTCTCTAACCTGCTAATATATGCGATTTTCCGAGCCCCTGACGCGATTTCGGGAGATTCTTTCTCTTAATTACCAGTTTCTTATGCATTTGGGGCAGTGGCTTCCGAATCAGATCCGTTCAGATCTCGCGAGAAATCTTTGCGGTCCAGTGGTGGGTGTGCAACCTGGAGTCGAGGGGAGTCATGGTAGCCAGCGGGGAGCCGGTGTGGTCGAAAAGCGAGGTGGGTTCGGCATGCCGGCGCGGTCGTCCGTGGGGAGGAAAATACTTGTCAGCGCTGCGGGAGTAGGGAAGAATCGCAGAACGGGAAGTTTGGCGAAACGAAAAGGAGGCGGGATGAGCAGGGTGCGGGTGTTGGTGGGGACGAAGAAGGGGGCGTTCATTCTGAATTCGGATGGGACGCGGAAGGATTGGGAGGTGAGCGGGCCGTTTTTCGCGGGGTGGGAGGTTTACCACGTGAAAGGTTCGCCGGTGGACCCGAACCGGATCTATGCGTCGCAGTCGAGCAGTTGGTCGGGGCAGGTGATGCAGCGGTCGGAAGACGGTGGGGCTACGTGGACGCCGGTGGGGAACAAGTTTCTGTATGACGGGGTGCCGGGGACGCATCAGTGGTATGACGGAACACCGCATCCGGGGGAGTTCAAGCGGGTATGGCATGTGGAGCCTTCGCTGACTGAGGCGGACACGGTGTACGCGGGCGTGGAGGATGCGGCGCTGTTCAAGTCGACGGACGGAGGCGCGAACTGGTTGGAGTTGGCTGGGTTGCGTGGACACGGGAGCGGGCCGCATTGGCAGCCGGGCGCGGGGGGGATGTGTCTGCACACGATCATTCTGGATCCGACGAATGAGGAGCGGATGTACATTGCGATTTCAGCGGCGGGGGCGTTCCGGACCGACGATGGCGGAAAGAACTGGAAGCCGATCAACAAGGGGCTGGTATCCGGGTTCATGCCTGATCCGACGGCGGAGGTTGGGCACTGCGTGCATCACGTGGCGATGCATGGATCGCGGCCAGAGGTGCTGTTTATGCAGAAGCACTGGGACGTGATGCGGAGCGACGATGCGGGCGAGAGTTGGACGGAGGTGAGCGGGAATCTGCCGACGGATTTTGGATTTGCGATCGATGTACATGCGCATGAGCCGGAGACGATTTATGTAGCGCCGATCAAGAGCGACTCGGAGCATTTTCCGCTGGAAGGGAAGCTGCAGGTGTGGCGGAGCAGGACGGGCGGGAACGAGTGGGAGGCGCTGACGAAAGGGCTGCCGCAAAAGGACTGCTACGTGAATGTGCTGCGGGATGCGATGGCCGTGGACAAGCTGGATGAATGCGGGGTTTACTTCGGGACAACGGGCGGGCAGGTGTATGCGTCGGCGGATGCGGGAGAGAACTGGACGCCGATTGTGCGGGATTTGCCGGCGGTGTTGAGTGTGGAGGTGCAGACGTTGTGAGGCAGGGAACAGGGAACAGGAACAGGGAATAGGGAATAGGGAATAGGGAACAGGGACTAAGGGACTAGGGACTGAAAGCGGGAGCGGGGGCATGATTCGGGTCGTTTTGCCGCAGCATTTGCGAACGCTTGCGGGTGCTGGCGCGGAGGTTGAGCTGGCAGTGGATGCGCCGGTTACGACGGCGCGGGTTCTGGATGCGCTGGAGGCACGGTATCCCATGCTCGGGGGAACGATTCGGGAGTATGGGACGGGGAAGCGCCGGGCGTTTTTGCGGTTCTTTGCGTGCGAGGAGGATTGGTCCCATGCGGGGATGGATGCGGAGTTGCCGCAGGATGTGGCGGAGGGGCGCGAGCCGCTGCTGATTCTTGGGGCGATTGCAGGCGGGTGAAGGAGCACGGCCATTCCCGGGAGCCAGGGGATTGGTTTCGG
>JBEKZG010000427.1:0-3833 GCA_049510095.1 Occallatibacter sp. | reverse complement strand
ACCAGCGGACCGGTCCGTGGCTCAACGCCGCGCATGGCACCCCTTTGCCGGAACGGAACGGATCGTGCAGGCGCAGCGCGCTGTTTGCCGCACACATGGGTGTGCGTATTGGGACCAGCGCGAACGCATGGGGGGATTGGGTGCGATGCAGCAGTGGGTTTACGCGGGCTGGGCGCAACCTGACCATACGCATTTTACCGGTGACGGATATCGTGCATTGGCTGACGCGCTGGTGGCCGACTTGATGACCGGTTATCAGGCTTACAAAGAAAAGAACCCGGCCGGGAGCGAAACGGCACAAGGAGCGGCAGATGGAGCCACAGGCTCGAATCCTTAAAGTTATCCAGAAGGTTACTGGGAAAGAGATCACCCCAGGAACGGATGAGTCATTGTTTGTTTCAGGGTTATTGGACTCCTTTGCACTTACAGACTTTGTTTCAGGGCTGGAAGAAGAGTTTCGGGTGACCATCCCAGACTCGGACTTATCGGCGCGTAAGTTCGACACTATCCGCAAGGTGGAAACCTACCTTGCCAACCGGGTCTAGAAGAATGGCTTTCCTGCGGGCATTCGGGTCGTGGCTTCCGCCGCGCTGCGTGAGCAATGAGGAAATTGCACCGCTTGTGAATGCAACGCCGGAGTGGATTCTGGAAGTCTCCGGCATCATGGAACGTCGCTACGCGGACGAGACGGATGCGGTGGCCGGAATCGGCCTGCTGGCTGCGCAGGATTGCCTGCAAAAGGCCGGCGCAACGGCGGCGGATCTTGGCATGATCCTGGTGGCGAGCGGGTCGAGTGAGCGCTTTTGCCCTGGGCCGGCTTGCGAGATCGCTGTAGGACTGGGAATGAGTTCTACGCCGGCGCTCGACATTCCAGTTTCGTCGGCAGGGTCTCTCATCGGTCTGATATTGGCCTCGCAGCTTGCGCCAAGGTTTGGGCGCGTGTTGGTAGTCGGCACGGAGATCATGTCGCGCCGCGTTTCGCTGAACCCGGAGGGGAAGAACTCGGCCATTCTTTTTGGCGACGGGGCAGGCGCGGCTTTGGTCGATACAGAATCGGGGTTCGCGCGCATTGCGGACTCTTGCCTGTATACCGATGGCGCTTCGGCGGAGATTCTCTTTGTCCGCGATGGCGAGTTCCACATGGACGGACACTCCGTGATTATGCAGGCTTCGCGCAAAATTCCCCGGGTTATTAATGAACTGCTCGCGCGCAATCAGGTTGTGGCCAGCGATGTGGAAGCATTCCTTTTGCATCAGGCGAATCTGAATTTGATTGCGCGCGTGGCCGCGGCCGTGAAGGCGCCCGCGGAAAGATTCTTCACCAACATTAGAGAGTACGGGAACACTTCGTCGGCGTCGCTGCTGATTGCTGCGGATGAGTGGTGCGGCGAGCATGCCTCTGTCTCGGGACCGCTAGTTTTTTCCGCCTTCGGCTCTGGGCTGAACTGGGGCGCGCTGTTGGCTGTACCTTGCTAGCAGCGCATCAGCGAGGGATTGCAGGTGCGTACGCAAGCCAGAGACTTGTTCCCACAATGTTCAGGATGGCAAGCGGCATGAGGACGCGCCAGCCGAAGTTCATCAACTGGTCATAACGGAAGCGGGGCAGAGTGCCTCGCACCCAGACATAGAGAAACAGGAAGCAGAATACTTTAAGCACGAACCAGAAGATGGGAAAGAGCGCATGGGCGACTACGTTCTGCGGCGTGGGCATCAGGTCCCCCAGGGGACTGGTCCAGCCACCAAGGAAGAGCAGTGTGGCCACGCAACCCACGGTGATCATGTTGGCGTACTCGGCCATGAAGAACATGGCGAACTTCATGGAACTGTACTCGGTGTGATATCCGGCGGTGAGTTCGCTTTCCGCTTCGGGTAGATCGAATGGCGAGCGATTGGTTTCCGCGTACGCCGCCATGAGGTAGATGAAGAAAGCGAAGAACTGGAACCCGCCAAAGATGTTCCAGGAAACGATACCCTTTGCGGCCTGACTCTCAACGATGACACGCAGATTCAGGGAGCCCGCGCGCATAACTACACCTACGAGAGAAAGACCTAGCGCGAGTTCATAGCTGATCAATTGCGCCGAAGAGCGGAGCGAGCCGAGCAGCGAATACTTGTTGTTCGACGACCAGCCGGCGAGGGCGATGCCGTAAACGCCGATCGACGTGATGCCGAGGATGACCAGCAGGCCAATGTTCACGTCGGCAATCTCAAACAGGTGCATGCCCTTGGGGCCGACGTTGGGCTCGCCGAAGGGCACGACGCCGATGGAGATGAGCGCGCAGCCCAACGCAATGATGGGGGCAAGAAGATAGAGCGGTCGATAAACGGCGGTGGGAACAAGGTCCTCTTTTATGAAAAGCTTTGCCCCGTCGACCAGTGGCTGCAAGAGACCGAACGGCCCCACTCGGCTGGGTCCCCAGCGGTTCTGGATGCGGCCTACCAGTTTCCGTTCAAGGAGCACCGTGTAGGCGACGGCCATGAGCAGCACCACCGTCACCACTGCCACTTTGAGCAGGCTCCACAGGAAGAATTCGAGAATCGTCACTTGCTTTTAACCTCTTGTTGCATGCTTGTACAGCGACTACAAAAAACAGTCTCAGTCCGCAGCGGATTCCGCCAGTTCGTGTGTCTGATGCTGTTTGAGTTCGTTGAGTGCGGGGCTATAGTGGCCGAGGGTTCCTGAGGTAAACAGGCCGTCGTGCGCGGGCGCCACGAGAGCGTTAGGGGATTCGGAAAGAGTTGAGACCGGCACAAAACCAAGCTCGGTCCGTACGTCGTTTCCTCCGAAGAGATTGAGCCGGTCAAGCTGGTAACCGGGAACCAGGCGGGCAATTTCATCTAACGTTGCGAGGGAATCGAACGGGCTGAGCTTCGGTTCAAGATTGTTGGCCGCCAGCCAGACTGAGTGCCGGTCTGCCTCGCCCGATTGGGCGCCTCGCGATTGACCGAGATCGGCAGTTACGCCGCCTTTGCCAAAGGGCACGAGGGCCTTCACATCCACGCCCATGCTGCCTGCCAGTCGCACGAGGATTTCAAAGTCCGGCTTGACGCCCGGACGGTCCGCAGCTTTCTTAGCGAGTTGAACATCGCCGAAGGTGTTGGTTACTGTGCCGGTCTTCTCGTAGAGACTGGCGGCGGGGAAAACCACGTCCGCCAGAGCTGCGGTCTCGGTGAGAAAGATGTCCTGAACCACGATGAATGTATCCTTCAGGGCTGCGGAATTCACGGCGAGGTTCGCAACCGGATTGGCTCCGACGATCAGCAAAGCATTCATATCGCCGCGATTCGCCGCCTCAAACATCTCGACGAGTGCTTTGCCCGGTGCTTTCGGCAGGCCGGGATACTCGGCAAATGCGCCGGGATCGGAGACGGGGAAATAGCCGGGGAGCAGGTCAGGGAAGAGGCCCATATCGGCTGCGCCGCGGGAGTTGGCGTGGTCGCCGAGATAGGCGAAACGGACGTTGCCGCGCTTGAGGCCCCAGGCAATGAGAGAATCGATGGCTTTGCCGCGATACTCCTGGCCAAAGATGACGACGAGAGATTCTTCAGCCAGTACCGCTTTCGCGAAGTCGGTACCACTTTCGTCGAGAAATGCTGCCAGGTTCTCGTAGCCATTCGCGGGCAGTTGTACGGCGGTTTTGGCCTGGCGCTCAAGCTTGATGGACTTGGTGTTGGCAACGTAGAGGCGCGCGCGGTTGAGGCGCACGTTGGTACGCAGCTCCCATGCCAGCAGCGGATGCTCATCCGTCGGGTTGCCGCCGATGAGCAGGATGGCAGGCGCAGAGGCGATGTCGCGGAGGCTGGCTGTTTTGTCCTTGTGTCCGGCAAGGGAG
>JBEKZG010000426.1:0-3853 GCA_049510095.1 Occallatibacter sp. | reverse complement strand
CATGCGCTCTTGCTGGCGAAGCTCCAGCCCGACCAGCAGGAACAGGCGCTCTCCGCTTGCTTCAAGGAGGATTGGAGCAACGGCGGGCAGAAGGCGAAACGCGTCCTTCTCCCCGTCCGCAATCTCCAGTTCTGGATTGAGAGCAACATCCTTCTCATCCTGAAACTCGCTCGGTTCGACAAGCGGGACGCGCAGCTTGTCCCGGCAGCGGGGAGTTGTGTGGACTGCCCCAAGCGGACAGGGCATAACAAGCTCCTGTTTGCGGATGTAAGGCAGGACGCTTGCACCGACCCAAACTGCTATCACGCGAAGGTCGATGCCCATGTTGCCAAGACCGTTGCGGCGAAACCCAAGCTCGTGCAAATCAGCACGGCCTACGGCCAGCAGCAGGAAGGCAGCGCGACGTTGCCGCGTAACAAGTACACCGAAATCCGGCCAGAGAAGCCCACGACCAAAGAAGAGGCAGTGCGCCCGGAGTTCAAAACCTGCAAATACACCACAGAAGCCATCGTGTCGGACGGCATCGACAAGGGAGAAATCCGCAAGGTTTGCACGGAAGCTAACTGCCCGGTGCATCATCCCAAGAAGCGTCCGCAGCAGATCGCGGATGATACCAAGTGGAAGGCCGAGCAGGAGAAGCAGCGCAAGGAAACTGCGATTGCCAATACGACCGGCATCCGCATACTTGCCGCCATCACCGCAGCCGTTCCGGTGCGGTTGATGAAACGCGACCTGCTTTTCGTGGTGGAGCGGTTGGCATCATTGCTGGACGAAAACCGTCTGGTAGTTGTCGCCCGGCAGCACGGCATCAAGAAGGCGAAGGACAGCGACTCTATCGGGAAGCTGTTTGCCGCCTATCTCCGTCGTGCCGAAGAAAGCGCACTCGGAGGTCTACTGGTAGAGATAACAATCCTCCACGCGGCCACTCGGCAGAACGCAGCACAGGTTCTCCGTGATGCCGCAAGCGCGTACAAGGTGGATGTGGGTGCCATCGGCCTCAAGGTCAAGCAGGAGTTCGCCGCCAAGGAGAAAGCGAGGCTCACCGCGAAGCCAACGACGAAAGCCGTTGCGAAAGCGCAACCCAAACCCACGAAGAAGGCGAAGGCCGCATAGCTTCCGCACATTCGCTAAGGGAGTCTGTCACCCGGCAGGCTCCCTTTTTTGTGCGCCCGTCTTCCCACCCTGGGCGTTGCTCCTGCATGGCAGGAGCGACTATGCCCGCCCACCCGACGGGCAAAACCGGACCCCGTATTGTCGCGGAACCGGATACTTCTTGCTGTCGCGTCGCGGTAGTGTCTCAGTTTGAATTGTCCATAGGCTGCGGGGGGTGTTTGGAGGTATCCATGACGACTATTCCTGCTTTGCGATACCGCTCCCAGCCATATTCCTGATCGAATGGCTTCAGGCGCGTATGCTCGTCGCGGGTCACGACACAGCCTATGGCGTCCTTCAAGATTCCATCTACCTCTTCCGGCTTTGCGTTTATCAATGCGGCGATCATTTTTGAACGCTGGCAGACGTGCTCATGCCGGAGCTGGGATTTGTCGCTACAGCCGATTGCGCCGTTCGTCTTATAGCGGGTGTTGTATTTGCCATCTGCCTCGGTGATTCTCCAAAGCAACGTGTCGATTAGGTCTTGAATGTGCTCCGACGCTTTCGGGTTATTGTTCGCGAGCAACATTTTTATAAGCGTCGTTGCGCTATCTCTTCGGCTCTCCGCTTGCGGGTGCGGTTCAAACTTCATCTCGGAAGTATGACAGAAAACGAACCGCTGGCCCCCGTCGTGGATTCCGTGGCGTCCAGCAGCATAAAACCCACGCTGCTGCGCAGCGGGTGTAAGGCTGACACGTCATCCCCACCGGGGAACTGCTGAGCTACCGGAAGTTTACGGCGGTCAACGTGTGTGCTTTCAATAGTTTGTGAGTTCCTGTTTCCGGGCGTGAACATGGGGGTAGCGAACGCTACCCATGAAGTTATCGGATGCGAACTTGATGATCCAAAAGCCCTTACGAAAACCACGCTCAATAACCCGGCATCAAAGATGATGGCAATCTAAATTCTGCCGGGGGTCATATTCGCAGTGTCTGCCACCGACTCGAAGCCGCCTTCCCCGATTCCGCCAGCAGTTCCCGCTGCCCGGACCTCCGAAAAGTACCGCACCAATTCCATCGGCACCCGGTTGTCCGAAGCAGAGCTTTCCGAAGTCGAAGCCGCAGCCGCAAGCGCCGGGAAGAAAGTTGGCGAGTGGCTGCGCGACGCTGCGCTTGCCCAGGCGCGTTCCGTCCCGGCCCAAAATACCGACCCGATCCTGCTCGCGGAACTGATGGCGATTCGCACCCTTATCCTTAATCTGTTCGCGGCAGCTTCCAAAGGCCCCTTGACGGACGAATCGCTCCGCAAGATGCTGGCATACGCCGACTCCGTTAAGCAGCAAAAGGCCGACGAGTTTCTGGTCAAACTGAGGGGCAAGAACGGCAGCAAACCGTCCGAGGAAGTGCCATGAAACCGATGCGATTTCCGCGCCGGTTTCCGTGGCTGATTGTGTTTCTCATCGCGGTCGGCCCCGTTTTGTTTAGCGTCCCGCTGACCATCTGGTATTCGTTCACAATGCCGCCCTTGGAGCGGTATTACTACGACGCATACTTTAACAGTACGGCCCTCAAGAATTCTCCGAGCGCAACGACTGACGTTCAGTGGATATTCAAGACCGCTCCCGGCCGGGCCGAAGAACTCGCCGGCCCGGCCGATATTGTGTC
Source organism: Occallatibacter sp. (assembly GCA_049510095.1). Taxonomy (GTDB): domain Bacteria; phylum Acidobacteriota; class Terriglobia; order Terriglobales; family Acidobacteriaceae; genus Telmatobacter. The sequence continues at coordinate 1,097 of JBEKZG010000426.1, read as the reverse complement.
CGGTTCCTCGGCAGATCAAGAGCGTCTTGCCGTTCCGATGAAGCTCTCTTCTGCTGCCCGGTATGCGGCTTGGAAGAGCCTCGTTCAGGGACCGAAAGAGCGAGTCAACGCCGCCGAGTTGCAACGATATCTTCAGGCCGAATTTTATGGCGGAGAGGGCTTCTGGCGGCTTCTACTTCAACCTGTTTTGTGGGGAGTGGCTTTCATCCTCGCTCTGCTCGCCTTGCGGATATGGTTTCAGGGGCAATCGAAACAGGAAGAGCGCCACGGACGCCGCACGAAAGGGCCGGAGCTGCTGTCAGCTCTGCGCTGGAATCGCAAGACAAAGGCAGATGGTATTCAACTGCGCTTGCGTTGGGATAATCCATGGCTTGACCGGTTCAGCAACTTGCTTCCCGGATGGGCGAGTCCATCGTTCCGCGTCCCTCGAAATCTCGAAGCCAGCCACCTCCTCTTGATGGGCGACACCGGCAGCGGTAAGTCTTCTGCGATCCGGCAGATTCTTCGCCAGATTGCGGATCGAGGAGAGACTGCCATCGTCTACGATCCGGCGCTGGAGTTTACACCGGAGTTTTACTCGCCAGCGCGGGGCGACTTGATCCTCAATCCACTAGATACACGGTGTCCCTATTGGGGCCTTGGCGACGAGATTACCCGCGATGAAACCGCGATGACCATTGCTGCCGCATTCCTGCCAGAGAAGGAGTACGAAAAGGAGTTCTTTACGGATGGACCGCGCCGGATATTGGCGCACCTATTGAAATGGAAGCCCCAGCCCAGGGACATCCTTAGAATGATGTCCAATCCATCGAACATCGAAGCCGCAATAAAGGGAACTCCACTCGCGCCGCTGCTCGATCCCACTGCACCTGCGCAACGAGCCGGTGTCCTTTCGAGTTTGAACATGGTTGCCGACAGTTTGGAGTTGTTACCGGAGTGGGAACACACGAGACCGACGTTTGCCACTGCCGAGTGGTATGACGAGCGGAAGCGTTGGGTTTTTCTGACTTCACAGTCCTCTTATCGGGAGAAGATTCTGCCGCTCCATTCCGTGTGGCTTGATCTGTTTATCCTGCGCATGATGGGCTACTGCGATA
>JBEKZG010000425.1:0-3857 GCA_049510095.1 Occallatibacter sp. | reverse complement strand
CGGCAACTTGTGGGCGAAGAAGGTTTCAGCGTGCTGGAGCGTACCTGGGCGCGGCCGACCCTGGATGTGCATGGGATTCGCGGCGGGTTTACAGGGACGGGAGCGAAGACGGTGATTCCGGCCAAGGCGACGGCGAAGATCTCGATGCGGCTGGTTCCTGGGATGACGCCGGCCAGGGCGTATGCGCAGTACAAGGGCTATGTGGAAGAGATTGCGCCTGCGGGCGTGAGTGTCGCGGTGCGGATAATCCACTCCGGCGATCCGTGCCTGATCCCGGTGGACAATCCGTATATCCGTGCGGCTACGCGCGCGCTGGGCGAGGTTTGGGGCAAGGACACGGTGTTTATCCGGTCGGGCGGATCGATTCCGATTGTGGGGGACTTTGCCCGTCACCTGGGACTGCCCAGCGTGATGATGGGCTTTGGATTGCCGGACGACAATCTGCACGCGCCGAACGAAAAGTTTCACCTGAAGAATTTCGAATTGGGGATTGAATCGCTGATTCGATTGTTGGAGGAAGCGGGACGGTAGAAACGACGGCCCAAGTTATCTTAACGGGGTCTGTGGATACCCCTAAGATACTTCTTTCAAGAGAGATTCCGGCCGGGTGGCCCACATCTCGACTTTGAGATGTGGGAATGGATGAACCTCAACCTGCGAGTTTTCGTTCTCTGAAACTCCGAGATGAGAGGTTTCCCAAGTTCGGATTGTCGGACCCGGGAACGAACTCCGGAAGTATCCCCGCAATCAAGAGGCCCTGGCGGCCTTCTGGCCCTTCGCCATTGGAACCGGATGGATTCGATTCGCCTCGGTGAGAAAGCGGTCTACGGCGGCATCGTCGTTGGGATCGTAGGGGCCGTCGTCGGGGTCGCTGGCGTCATACGGAACCGGAGCGTCGGCGGCGATCTGCTCCTTGACCCATTTCCAATCGCTAAGGTCGCGATTTGGCAGCGGCATAACGTCTCCTTTCCCGACATCGGTAATTGTCCCGGCGATGCGCATCCGGAGACTTCATCGCGGTCGATTCACTCACCCCACACGCCATTGCAGCGGGCAGAAATCGGCGAGCCGCGCGAAGTCCCGCGCGTTGGCGGTGATGACTTCAATCCCACATCGCGCCGCACTTACCGCTATCAGCGCATCGTTGGTCAGCCGCGAGCGGCCGACGCTCTCGTATCCGTACTTGTTCGCGATGCGGTTGAGGAGCAGCCCTGTCCGGGTCCAGTCGCGCTGGTTCGGAACCAGTAACCGGTTCACCCGCTCAAACTCCAGCTCAATCTTTTCGACGATCCGATGGTCTCGGGAACTGACTCCGGCGTACAACTCTTCCAGCACCACCGAAGAGCCCCAGATCGGTGCAGGCCCGAGCCACCGAAGCAGGGCGAGACCGGCCGCCCCTTCGTCGCGCAGCGAGCGGACATAAATCGAAGAGTCGAAAAGGACTTTCATCTGTTACTTGCCCAGTACGCCCTCGCCGAGCGCGCCGAAGGCATCCCGAATCTCGATGCCGCTGCGGAAAAACTCCTCGTGCGCCTCGCGCACGCGCCGGTCGCGCTCCTCTTCGGCAATCGCCAGATCGAGCGCGCGCTCCACTGTTTCGGTCTCCGTCGGCGCATTCAGCACCTTCTGCGCGCGCTTCAGCTTCGCTGCGTCAAGGCGGAAATGCTTGTGAACCACTGCGGCCTTTTGCGTTCCCATATCGCCATCCATTCACTCATCCTACCACGGATGTGTACAGACGCCGGAAATATGAACATGCAGCCTGACATGCGGACGTGATCGTCCCACACAATCTCAGAGTCTTTCTTCTTTCCGCTTCACGGTTTAACTTGCGTGTTGTGAGTCCCGCGACTTTTGTCTGTGAGGTGCTGAAAGATCTTGAGAGAGGGAAAGATGGAGACCGCGACCGATGCCGCGCGGCCGGACGCCATGGGATTTGTCCTGGCTGGAGGCGAGTCCAGGCGGATGGGGCAGGACAAGGCGCTGATTGAGTTCGCGGGACGGCGCCTTCTGGAGCAGGCTCTCGGGATTTTAAAGCAGGCTGGATTAGACGCTGCGATTGCGTGTGGGCACTCGACGGCAAGGCGGTCCGTGCTCGAGGGTTTCGCTCCGGTGGTCGAGGATGGTGAGCCGGGGCGCGGTCCGCTGGCGGGCATTTGCGCTTCGCTTGCGTTTACGGCGGCGGAGAGGGCTGTGTTCCTGCCAGTGGATCTGCCATTGGCGCCCGCTGCGCTGATCGGCTTTCTTCTTGATCACGCGGCAATCACAGGCGCGCCGGTCACAATTGCTTCGGTGAACGGATATGCGCAGACCTTTCCAGCCGTTGTGACCCGGGCTGCCCTGCCGGCTCTTCGCAAGGAACTGGAAGCAGGGCGCGGAGGGTGCTTTGCAGGGTTCCAAGCCGCGTCTGCGAGCCTGGGCGAAGATCTTCGGATTATTCCTGTAGAACCGGCAATTCAGGCCGGTCAGGTAACCCATCCCGCGGGGCTGCCTGCGGCGCGCTGGTTCATGAATGTCAACACACCGGCGGATCTTCGCAGGGCGGGGGCGTGGCATCGGATAATCTGAATGCACGACGATGTCCGATTCCGAATCACTTCCGAACCCCGAGCTTACCGAAAGCGTCATTTCCGAGATCGGCAAGACTCTTGCCGAGACTCAGGGCGAATCCGCGGCTGAGGAGCGGAAGCACCCGGAGCCCGCTTTCGGGGAGACGATGATCTCGTTCAGCCACGTCTCGATGTCATTCGGCGAGCGGAAGATTCTGGACAACGTGAGCTTCTCGGTCAATCGTGGAGAGACACTTTGCATTCTGGGGAGAAGCGGTGTGGGAAAATCCGTCGCGTTGCGCATCCTGATGGGCTTTCTCAAGCCGCAGGTGGGATCGATCATGGTGGAGAACGAGGAGATCAACGGGCTGGATGAAGAGGGAATGCGCGCGATTCGCAAGCGGGTCACCATGGTATTCCAGAACGGCGCTTTGTTCGATTCGATGAGCGTGCGGGAGAATGTCGCATTTCCGTTGCGCGAACGTGGAGGATTGGACGAGGAGCAGGTGATACAGATCGTGAACCGGTTGATCGGGCTGGTAGGCGCTGACGATGTGGCGGATGCTTTTCCTGGAAGCCTCTCCACTGGGCGCAAGCGGGCCGTGGCAATGGCGCGCGCGCTGGCGGCTCAGCCGGAGGTGGTGCTTTATGACGAGCCAACCACGATGGTCGATCCGATCATCGCCCGCCGATTGGGTGATTTGATTGAGCGCCTGAAACAGCAGCTTGGATTCACGAGCATCGTGGTAACGCACGATATGCGATTTGCCGAAAGGCTGGCCGACGTGGTGCTTTTTCTGGATCAGGGGAAGGCACGGTTCTTCGGGCCTCTCAAGGAGTTTCTGGCGTCCACGGACCCACATCTTCAGCAATTTCTGGCGCTGGACGCGTACACGCTGCCTTTGGCATGAAAGCAGCGCCAAGATGTAACAAAAGTGGTAGACGATTTTGCTTGCAATCCTGCGCGCTCAACGGCGATGCTGGTGTTACCGAATTAACCCCAGCCTGTCGGCGGAGCAGGTGTTCAAAAGGCGAACGACAGCGCGGAGACCGCAGCGGGGTGCGGTATGGTAAAGTTATCATGCAATACTTGAGATTGATCCGCGCTGAGAATTGGTCATATTGCCCGCGGACGCAGTCAGCATTTATCCGTTGAGCCTGATCCGCAAATGTACAGTTATTCCAGCTGTCAGCCGGGAAGTGTTGGTTTTATTTTAGTGGCCGGATGACAGTTTCTGAAAATGAATTCTTCATTTCATTACGTTAGGACAAGTACATCTGAATTCAGGCAAAGGGTATGTCGGGTTT
>JBEKZG010000424.1:0-3857 GCA_049510095.1 Occallatibacter sp. | reverse complement strand
TACTACAAAATGACTAAACAAGTTCAGACGATCCTCTTCGCGGGACATCAACTACACATACCAGGACTTGTATTTCCAATGCGCGGCAATGCCTTCTTCGGCGATGCGGTGCATCTCTTCCGTACGAATCTGCACTTCGAATTGGTGGCCGCCGTCACCGATGACCGTAGTATGCAGAGACTGGTAGCGATTGGCCCGGGGAATGGCGATGAAGTCCTTGATGCGACCCGGCACCGGCCGCCATATCGTGTGGATAAGGCCGAACACTGCGTAGCAGGCAGCCACATCCTGGGTGATGACGCGAACTGCGAGAAGGTCGTAGACCTGGTCGAACGAGACCTTGGAGCGCTCGATCTTCTGGAAGATGGAGTAAAGCCGCTTGATACGCCACTCCACCCGGGCCTCGATATTGTTTTCGCGCAACTGCTCCACCAACGTGTCTTCGACGCCGTGCAGGAACTGTTCGCCCTCCATGCGCCGCGCCTCGACGGCAGCCGCCACCTGCTCATAGCTCACCGGGTCGGTGTATCGAAATGCCAAATCCTCGAGTTCGCCGCGGACTTTGCCCATGCCAAGCCGGTGCGCCAGCGGAGCGTAGATATCAAGCGTCTCGCGGGCGATGGCCTCCTGGCGGTCCGGCTTCAGATGCTCCAATGTCCGCATGTTGTGCAGGCGGTCGGCCAGCTTAATGAGGACGACTCGAACATCCGACACCATGGCCAGCAGCATCTTGCGCACGTTTTCCGCCTGGCGGTCTTCGCGATTGGCAAATTGAATCTTGTCGATTTTGGTGACGCCTTCGACAATGTGAGCCACCTGGTCGCCGAATTCGCGGGCGACTTCCTCGCTCGTGGCGGGGGTGTCCTCCACCGAGTCGTGCAACAGGCCGGCGGCGATCGCGGTCGCGTCCAGCTTCATCTCCGCCAGCACCTCGGCAACCTCGAGCGGGTGGATAATGTAGGGCTCTCCAGAGGCCCGCATTTGCCCTTCGTGGTGCTTCACGCAAAAGTGCCATGCCTTGCGGATGAGGGAAGTGTCTTCGCTGGGACGATTGGCGTGAACCTGCCTCAGGAGCGCTTCAATTCTTTGATCGATCAAGCGCTGGCTCATGACACGCCGGTCAGGGGGCTGCGGCACCCTGTCGCGGGCGGTAAGCGACAGCTCCCCCGTGGTGGACGGGGAATCGTCGGGAACCTCTGCCGGAATGGTTTGCCGGACAGTCGCCATGCTTCATTATAGGCCGCAACTGTTCTGCCCGTATAAAGGTCCGGCCCCCCATCGGTTCGAGCGTGGGTGAGACCGCAGGCAAGCCTGCAACATGCAGCAAGGCTGCCGGGTTAGTTACTCACATTCTTTCTGTAAGTCGAAGGGGCACTAATTTACATAACTTGCAACCCAGTACAGTAATAACGAAAGAAACTATTCGGCGCAACTTAAGATATGAAAGTTTACCCTTGGTAAAGCTTTGATTTAGTGAAAACGTGAAACATAAGTCTTGATCGTCTCGCTGTCTGAAAGGCGGCATTTCAATCGCGCTTTAGCAATCACGAAGATGGGGCTTATGCCGATAAACATTAGACTTTTGTTCATTTGTTCGTCAGTGGCTCAAGGCTCTAACGAGTGTGCCGGCCATCACATCCTATGTACTCCACAGTAGGAGTAAAGTCCACTTCGGACTAGAGGTCCAGAACCGAGGTACTTATGCTAAGACACCTCTTAGTTACAGCCATGACCGTATTAGTTGCGGCGGGCATGTGCTATGCAGATCAGACTACGACTAAGGTAATCATTCCAGTCGACAGAACCCAGGCCACCAACGGCAAGCAGATGTACACCAACTATTGCGCGCCATGTCATGGCACAGACGCCAGAGGACGGGGCCCGGTTGCCTCCGCGCTCAGGACTCCGCCGACCGACCTGACCCTGTTGACAAAACTCAACCATGGAAAGTTCCCCGATACGCACATCGTCTCCGTGCTGGAGATCGGTGCGGATGCCCCGGCGCACGGCTCGGCCGACATGCCCGTATGGGGCCCTATCCTTGGTAAGATGAACGTGTCTAACCCCCAGGATAGGCTGCTCAGAATCAGCAATTTGAGCCGCTACCTGGAATCGATTCAAGCAAAGTAGGGGCCGGCGGCCCAACGCTCCCGGTCAAAGGGAGCATTGGGATGAAACCTCGGAACCCACGACCTACCCCAACTCAGGAGGCGCTCAGGGCCGCAAAACCCTGGGCGCCTTTTGAGCGGAATCACGAATCGCCACCACTGACGCAACGCCCGCAGGGCGCAGGCCCCAAGCGAAAGCCTTCCCTGGAAGACAAGACCGGAAGACCTGAGCGGATTCAATCAAGAGGGACTGCCCGTGGCACCGAAATCGGCATAGGAGCGCTCATCAACCGCCGAGCCGCGGATCGGCTGCGCAACGGCCATCTTTGGGTCTACGCGTCCGACATTGAATCGCTTGAGCTGCCGGAAACCGCTTCGGAAGATCCTCCTTCGTTGTTGCCTGTCGCCGACTCTCGCGGTCTGCTTCTGGGAACTGCGTTATACAGCCCTTCTTCGCAGATTGCATTGCGGATGGTTTCCCGCGAGGCCATCGATGATGCGGGCTGGCTGGAGTTGTTGGCTTCCCGCCTGCGCGCATCGATTATTCGACGCCTTCCTCGAATCAAACCCAAGGATTCAAATACCGATTCCTGCCGCCTCTGTTTCAGCGAGGCGGACGAACTCCCCGGCCTGATCATCGACAAGTACGGACCGCTGATCATTACGCAAAGGCTGGCCAGAGGGCTGTATACGCCCGGCGTCGTAGAGGTTTGTGTACGGATGCTACGCGAACTTCTACAGCCTGCCACCATTCTGGAGCGGCCCGATCCACGCATCCGCGAACTGGAAGACCTGCCCGCACCCGATCCGGCGCCTCTATGGTCTGAAAACCCTGCGGAACCCCTCACCAGCACGCAGTTCCATCTCAACGGTCTGGTATTTCACTACGACGCCAACGCAGGCCAGAAGACCGGCGCTTTCCTCGACCAGGCCGCCAACTACGCGGCTGCGCAGCAATATTCCCAGCTGCTCTCCCCGGGTGCCCGAGCCCTCGACGTCTGCACGTATCAAGGCGGGTTTGCCTTGCACCTCGCGCGGGTATGCAAACGCGTGACGGGCATTGACAGCTCCCGTGCCTCCCTTGAAGTCGCCGAGCGTAACCTCGAAGCAAATCGCAATCAACTGGGCTCCGAAGTTGACTGGGTCGAAGGAGACGCCTTTCAAGTTCTGCGCGACTGGTCTGACGCCGGAGAGAAATTCGACGCCATCGTTCTGGATCCTCCCGCCTTTGCCAAATCCCGGCGGGCCGTCGAGGGTGCTCTGCGGGGCTACAAGGAACTGAATCTGCGCGCTCTGAAGATGCTGAACCCCGGCGGCCTTTTGGTCACTTGCTCATGTTCGCATCATTTGAGCCTGGCTGAGCTGGAGGCCACGGTGGCTTCCGCAGCCGTGGATGCCGGCCGTCGCGTCCGTCTGCTGGCGCGTCGAGGCGCGGCTCCGGATCATCCCGTGGTGCTGAATCTTCCGGAAACCGAATATCTGAAATGCCTGATCCTGCAAGCGGAGTAGCTCGTCCGGCAGGGCAATCGCTTGAACGGCCAACGACGGACGCTGACTGGTGGAACGGTTTCGGCTGTGCTCAAAAATCGCTGTTTTTTGCTCAAAACGGGGGAATTCCGACAAAGTCCTAATTTTAAGTTGTTTGTTTTCATGGAGTGTTTTTCTGACTATTGCGTAACCCCATTATTTTCATAGAAAGCGGGGGAGGGGGAGGGGGTGGGGGTACGATTTGGGGTGCAGACCGGCTCA
>JBEKZG010000423.1:0-3876 GCA_049510095.1 Occallatibacter sp. | reverse complement strand
GTTGCGCCGAATCAGGAGAGTTAACAGAGATGGAACGTCATATGCTGCAAACCGCGAAAACATTGGCAGAAATCATCATGTTCCGATCAGACCTCGGCTTTGTAACACTGTAGTACTAGGGTATTCTCCGAGACGTTGTAAAGGCGCTTGTCACTTCCCAATGCAAAACGTGGAAAAAATCAAATTCAGAATATCGTCTGAAGTTGTCTGGCCCGTCAGGGAATCCAGCGCCGAGAGCGCTCTGTAAAGGTCCAGCAGGATCATTTCGTGCGGAATCCCGCCCGCATTTGCCCGCGCCGCATCTTCCAGCGCCTCCAGCGCCGCCGTAATCGCCCTGTGATGCCGCAAGCTGGTCAGCATCCCCGGTTCCGCCGCCGCGCCCCCCGTCGCCAGCGCCACAATGTTCTCCCGCAGCTCCTTGATCCCATCGCCGGTAAGCGCCGAAGTCCGCACCACCCCGACCCCACCAACCGCGCTTCGAACCGTCTCATCCACGTCCCCCGTCGCCAGGTCGATCTTGTTCACTGCAACCAGGGCCGACCGCCCCTGAAGAGCCTTCAGCAACCGCCGCTCCTCATCGTTCAGCTCCTCGGTCGCGTCCAGCACCACCAGCACCAATCCAGCATCTGCCAGCGCCTCGCGGCTGCGTGCAATCCCCAGCTGTTCCGCTTCCTCGTCTCCCTCGCGCAGCCCGGCGGTATCCACCAGTTCCACCGGAATTCCATCCAGCGAAATCCGCTCCGAAACGGTATCCCGCGTAGTCCCCGGTGTGGCCGTCACAATTGCCCGCTCCCGTTCCACCAGCCGATTAAACAGCGAGCTCTTCCCAGCGTTAGGCCGTCCAACAATCGCCAGCGTCAGGCCGTCATGCACAATGCGCCCGCGCGCAAACGAGGCTTCCAACGCCTTCAGCGCCGGCGTCAGCTCGCCAATCCGCCGGGCAATCTCCGCCTCCGGCGTCACATCCACATCGTCCTCGGCAAAATCGATCCCCGCTTCCAGCAGCGCAATCAGCTCTACCAGCGCCTGTTTCAGCGGCCCAACGCGACGGCTCAAAGATCCCCCCATTTGGCTCGCCGCCTGCCGCGCCTGCGTCAGCGTCTGCGCCTCAATCAGATCCCGCACGGCTTCCGCCTGAGTCAAATCCAGCCGTCCCGCCAGAAACGCGCGCTGCGTAAACTCCCCTGGCTCCGCCAACCGCGCGCCCAGTCCCAGCGCCCGCCGCAACAGCAGATCCAGCACCACAGGCGACCCGTGCGCCGCAATCTCCGCCACATCCTCGGCGGTATACGAGTTTGGCGCGGCAAACCAGGTTACCACTGCCTCATCAATCCTCGCTGCTTCGTTACCAACCTCATCCAGCACGTCCGCCAACCGCAGACGCCCATGTTCCAGCGGCTGCCGCAGCCGCACCAGTTGCGCCGCAATCCGCGCCGCCTGCGGCCCGCTCAACCGTACAATGCCAATCCCGCCCCGTCCCGGCGGCGTAGAGATCGCTGCGATCGTGTCCGTGCTGATATTCAAGTCCGTCATGCGCTTCAGTTAGTTTAGAAGCTTCTTACCTACGCGTCGCTAGAGCCAATAATTGCGTAACGTCCGTCACTCCCCCAGCCAGTAAATGATCGCTATAATCGTTGCGAACGCGGCGAAGATACTTACTCGTCGCCAATGTTGTTTTTCCGAACCTCTCACGTTATTTCCAAGGGCCAAAATCACTTGAATCTCAAATCTTGTTTCGGGCTGGCCGCCTTCATGCCGAAAGGCAGGAGAAGCGAACTCCAGCCCCTCGTGCTCCTCCTCGTCTTCCTCTCCGCCGTCACACTCGCGTCCCAACCCGCCCCGCAACCCGGCTGGGAGGGAGTCCTTCACAATCCCGCCGGTGTCCCCATCGTCGACGCCAAGATTCGCCTGAACAGCAAGGGCGCAGCCGCGGACGCAACCACCGATGCAGATGGCCACTTTCACCTCGCCTCTCTGCCCGCCGGCAAGTATCGACTCTCGGTAGAATCCAAAGGCCGCAAGATCGACTACCCGCAGCCCATTGACATCGGCCCAGGCCCACCAGATGTCTCCATCACCCTCTCAAGCCGCGGCGAACTCACTGTGACAGCACTCACCGGCCAAACTCCCACAGGCGCTCAACAGCTTTCCAGCCAGGCTGTAAGCGAACTCCCTCTCAACGGCCGCGATTTTGGAACCCTCCTGCTGCTGGCCGCCGGCACCATGACCGACGCCAACGGAGCCACCAACTTCACAGCGCAATTCGCCATCAACGGCCAGCGCGGAGTCGAAGCCACTTTTGCCATGGATGGCGCTGACATCAGCGATCCCGAGATGGGCGGTTCCACCTTCCCCAACTTCAACGTGGATGCGGTCGAGAGAATCGACTCCAGCTCGGGCTGGATGCCCGCTTCCATCGGCCGAGGCGCAGCCGGCTTCACCAATATTGTCACCCGCAGCGGCGCCAGCGGCTTTCACGGCTCGTTCTTCGAGTTTGTCCGCAACTCCGCCTTCGATGCCCGCAATTACTTTGACCACGCCACGCCCGCGTATCCCGGCCGCATTCCGCCCTTTCGCCGCAACGAATTCGGCTTTACCAACGGCGGTCCCGTTTATATTCCTCACCTCTACGACGGCCGCAAGCGCACCTTCTACTTCGTGCAGTCCCAGGCCTTTCGCCAGGTTCTCGGAACCACGCAGGTCATGCCCGTTCCCACAGCTCTCGAGCGCACCGGCATCGACGCCATCACCTATCCCGACGGGTCCACTGACACCCTCACCGTCCCCGTCGACCCCGGCATCGCCGCTGTCCTCGCTCGCTATCCACTGCCCAACTATGCCGCCGGTTCTTATCAGACTCATACCTACGCAACCGCCTCCAAGGTAGCAACCGACGCAGCCCAATTTTCCATCCGCATCGATCACAAACTCTCCGCCAAAGATCAGTTCTTCGCGCGCTTCAACCTCGACAACATCACCGGACCCACCACCAATCCTGATCAGACCGCCATCGATCCCGCCTTCGGCATTCAATACGACGACCACCAGCGCAACGTCGTCGGCACTTACACCCGCATCGCCTCGCCGCGCCTTGTGCTTGAGTCCTCCATCAGCATCATCCGCTCCACACCCGGCTTTCCAACCACCGATTACACCGATCCCGCGGTCAAGTTCAACGATGGTCTCTATGAGGCTTTCGACTCCGATGCCGGTTCGGTCATGCAGGCTTATGGCAATCTCTTTCAGGGCCGTCAAAACATCAGCTACACCACCGGAGCCCACGCCTTCAAGGCCGGCGTTGAAGCTCGCATCAATCGGGACACCACGTACTTCGGCATCAGCCCCAACGGCGAATACGACTTTGGCGGTGGGACGGCCTATGCCACCGAGTTCATTTCTTCGCAGAGCGGGACGCACAATATCAAACCCGGCGATCCTTTGCCCGACACGCTCTCCAGCCTTCTCTCAGGAAGCCCGTTTGTTTATACCGTTGCGATTGCGCCTCCCTATTTTTCCAACGGGCCGCACATCGGCCCGGCGGCCATAAGCCGCAACAACGTCAACGCCTACTTTCAAGATACCTGGAAAGTTATACCAAGATTCACCCTCGACTACGGCCTACGCTGGGAACTGTACACCCCCATCACCGAGCGCGCGCACCGAACCGCCGGCTTCCTTACCGTCAATGGCACTCAGGAGTATGTCATCAACCCTCAGCCCGGTTACAAGACGGACTGGAATGCGTGGGGACCGCGGGTCCAGGCATCATGGCAAGTTACAAATAAACTAACTGCCCACGCCGGCGCTGCCATAACCACCATACCTCCTAATATCTGGCAGGATAACTTCCTCACCGGCTCCACTCCCTTCGCGGTT
>JBEKZG010000422.1:0-3892 GCA_049510095.1 Occallatibacter sp. | reverse complement strand
TGAGTAGCGGGACGACAGGACCCTTGACAGTGACCTCCGGCGTGGTGGATACCTACAGCAATTTAGGCTATACCTCGACCGTCGCGGGCTCGAACGCCAACTTGACGGTGGATGGCATCAACCTTACCAGCGCCTCGAACACTGTGGCCAACCTGATTCCCGGCGTGACCTTCCAACTGCTGGCGCCAAGCTCGAGCGGCGACCAGGTGCAGGTGGTGATCGGCAACGACAATACGGATGTCGAGAGCACCGTGAACCAATTCGTTACCGATTACAACTCGCTGATCAGCGCCATGAATACGCAGGAGGGGAACGACAGCTCGGGGAATCCCGAACCGCTGTTTGGCTCTCCCACGCTCACGCTGTTGCAGCAACAGCTGATGGGCGGCATCAACACGGAGAGTCCTAACGGGTACCTGGATGCGATTGCCAATTCCTCAGACGCGTTGACCGGCTCGATCAGTATAGGGGTGAACGGCGGTTTGCCCTTGAACTACGTGGCCGCGGACCCAAGCGGGACGGCGTCGACGGCCGGAACGCTGACTTCGGTCAACGCGAACGATACGTTCTCCGGATCGATTTCGATTCAGGTTGGCAGCGGCACGACCGAGAACATCGTGATAGGCGCCTCTCCAAGCTCGCCAGCCACCGATACGATCTATACGGGGAGCGGGGTCAACACACTGGCGGGCCTGGCCAGCGCAATCAGCGGGGCCGGCCTGGGGGTTGCCGCGAGCGTGGCGAACAACACTCTGTCATTGTCGCTGAGCAGCGGGACAACAGGGGCTCTGACAGTTACCTCAAACATCGCCGATACCAGCCCGCAGATCATTGACGTTCCGGCGACCTCCGGGAAAAATACGCTGGCGGGGTTGGCGGGTGCGATCAACTCGGCCGGCATCGGAGTCATGGCCAACGTGGTGACCAACTCTACCGGGTCACAGCTTGTGCTGGTGTCGGACACGGAGGGATCGAGCGGTGCGCTGACGGTGACCTCGTCGGTTACCGACACGACGACCAACACGGCGCTGAACTACAACAACAGCAACTCGGACATCAACAGCCTGACCACTCTGGGAATCAGTGTGAACAATGACGGCTCGCTGACCCTCGACGCGACATCGCTGGATTCAGTGCTGAACTCGGATTACAGCGGAGTGGTGGGTTTCTTTCAGAATACAAACGGTTGGGGACAGACATTTTCGAACATGCTGACCGACACCGGCACGACGGCGGGCACCGGCATTCTGGCGCTGGCCTCGACCTCAAACAGCAATATCGAGTCGACGCTGAATGCCGATATATCCAAAGAGAACGCCTACATTTCCGCGCAGCAAACGAGTCTTACCGCGGAACTGAACAGCGCGAACGAGATCATGCAGCAGTTGCCTTCGCAGTTGGATGGCGTGAATGAGCTCTACTCGGCGATTACCGGCTATGACCAAAATTCAGACGGCTAAGGAGCTTTGCTTCGATGGGAAGTTATCAGGAACATGCACTGGAAAGTGCTTCGGCGGTGGATCTGGTGGTCGCGCTCTACGATGGGATTGTGCGTTTTTTGTACGCGGCCATCGCGGCGGTGGAGCGCGGGGACGAGTCTGGACGGCGGGCTGCGGTGAAGCGGGCCCTGGACATCATTATTCACCTGCAGGCGCGGTTGCGCATGGATGTGGGTGGCCGGCCGGCGCAAGCGCTGAGCGAGTTCTACGCGTCGATTTTCGCGGAGATATTGAAGGCGTCGCAATCGGCATCGCGGCAGAAGTTTGAGCATGCGATCGACTGCGTGCGGAATGTGCGCGACGCGTGGCGGCAGGTGGCGAGGGACTCCCAGGTGAATCCTGCGCCTTTGCAGATGATGGGCAGGGGTTCAGGACGCGGGCAGACGGGATTTGACGGGGATGAGTGGGGCGGAAATTCGACCGGTGGGTCGCGATGGAATGCCTAGAGACAGGGAACAGGGAATAGGGAATAGACCCTGTATTCGCCGTAACAGATTAGCCGGCGACGGTGAGTTCTTCTTCGAGTTGCTGTTTCTGGTAAAGGCCGGCGTAGTAGCCGTCCAGGGCGAGCAATTCGTCGTGCCGGCCCAATTCGACGATGCGGCCCTGATCAAGTACGGCGATCTGGTCGGCGTGGCGCACGGTGGAGACGCGATGGGAGATGAGGATGGTGGTGGAGGCGGAGGTGTAGCGGCCCAGCCCGCCGAGGATGCGCTCTTCGGTGTAGGTGTCGACGCTGGCCAGGGCATCGTCGAGGATAAGGATGGCGGGGCGGCGCAGGAGGGCGCGCGCGATGGCGCAGCGCTGCTTTTGTCCACCGGAAAGGGTTACGCCGCGTTCGCCGACCATGGTTTCAAACCCTTGCGGGAACTCCTCGATCTCGCGACGGATGTGAGCGGCCTCGGCCGCTTCGAGCATCTCTTTTGCGCCGGCATGGGGCGCGCCGAAGGTGAGGTTGGCGCGGATGGTTTCACTGAAGAGGAAGGTTTCCTGCGGAACCATGCCGATGTTGCGGCGAAGCACGGCAAGCGGGTACTGGCGCAGCGGGCGGCCGTCGATGAGTAGAGAGCCTTCGGGCGATTCAAAGAGGCGCGGGAGCAGGTTGATGAGGGTGGACTTGCCGGAGCCGGTTGGGCCAACGATGGCGAGCGAGGAACCGGCAGGGATTTTGAGCGAGATACGGCGCAGGACCGGGGTTTCTCCATAGCTGAAATCGAGGTTGCGGAACTCGATCTCTCCGCTTACGACTGTGTCTTCGGAAATGGAAGGATCGGCGGAGCGGTCGTCAATCAGCGGTTCGGCCTTGAGCAACTCGTCGATGCGGACGACCGAGGCGGTGCCGCGCTGGAAGAGGTTAACCACCCAGCCCACGGCGATGATGGGCCAGATGAGGAGAATCATGTAGGTATTGAACTCGACGAACTGGCCCACTGAAATGCGATGGGCCTGGACGAGATGGCCGCCGGCGAGCAGGGTGATGACCATGGAAACGCCGAGAATGAATTCGAGTGTGGGCCAGAGCATGCCCATGAGCTGAACCAGGCGGAGGGAGCGGGCGATGTACTCGCGATTGAGTTTTTCGAAGAGGCCGATCTGGGATTCTTCGCGGGCGAAGGCGCGGATGAGGCGGGCGCCGGAGTAATTTTCCTGGGCCTGGGAGGAGATCTCAGAGAAGCTGGCCTGAATGCGCTCGAAACGATCGTGTATTTTATGGCCGAGGTATTGAACGACGATGCTGGCGAGGGGCATGGGCGCGAGGGCCACGAGGGTGAGCCAGGGGCTGAGGTGGAGCAGAAAGAACAGGGCGAAGAAGGTAAAGAAGACGGTATTGGCGCTGTACATGAGGGCGGGGCCGAGCAGGTTGCGAACGGCATTGAGGTCGTTGGTCATGCGGGCCATGACGTCGCCGGTGCGATAGCGCTGATAGAATCCGGAGTCCTGGCGTTCGAGGTGGCGGAAGAGGTCGTTGCGGATGTCGAATTCGATTTCGCGGGAGATGCCGATGAGGATCCAGCGTTGGGCGTAGAGGAAGATGCCTTTGGTGACGGAGATGGCGACGAGCAGGCCGGCGAAGAGGAGAATGGCGTCGCGGCTGGCGTGGTGTTTCTGCAGTGTGTCGATGGCCCAGCCGAGGACGCGGGGAAACTGGACGGCTGCGGCGTTGGTGGCGATGCAGGAAAGCGTGCCCCACAGGTATCCCCAGCGGTAACGGCGCATGTAGCTGAAGAGGGGGCGGAGATCGCGGAGCATGGTTTTATTGTACGGGGAACGGGGCAATCTCATGAACGGCCGGCGAGAGGGCGTTGACTGGTAGAACGGCTTCGGCTGGGCTCTGAAACTGCTGCTTTTCGCCCAAGACCGTTGATTCCCGACGGAGTGCTTTTCGTAAGTCC
>JBEKZG010000421.1:0-3894 GCA_049510095.1 Occallatibacter sp. | reverse complement strand
CGGATATTGGGGCTGGGGCTACGTTTTATTCGACGCTGGTACAAGTACAGGGAATAGGGAATAGGGATCAGGGATCAGGGATCAGGGATCAGGGATCAGGGATCAGGGATCAGGGATCAGGGATCAGGGATCAGCAAGGAGCTAAGCTGATTCGATTATCTTAGTCAAATTTCTTAAAAGAAAGCGCTTGGAGAATCGGATAACTCCATGGAAAGCTCAGTCAAATTCAGGCTGCGGTTGGCTACGGAGGAGGATATTCCGGCGCTGCATGCGCTGATTGAGGCTTCCGTTCGCGGGTTGCAGGCGGGGGATTATACGCAGGCGCAGATTGAGGGGGCGCTGGGGACCGTGCTGGGGTTGGATACGCAGTTGATTCGCGATAGGACTTACTTTGTCGCGGAGGCTGTAGCAGATGATCTCGACCAAAGAGTGGAAGCGCGGGAGTGCCTCGCGGGGTGTGGTGGATGGTCTATGCGGAAGACTCTGTTTGGGGCGGATCGCGGGCCTGGTAGAGAGCCTGAGTTATTGGACCCGGCGACGGATTCGGCTAAGGTGCGGGCTATCTTTGTGCATCCTCGCTACGCTCGGATGGGATTGGGGTCGCTGATTCTGGCTACTGTGGAACAGGCTGCATACGACGCCGGGTTTACTTGATACGAGATGGGATCGACGCTTACGGGCGTGCCACTTTACCGGCTGAAGGGGTATGTGGAGGTGGAACGGATTGGGGTTCCGCTTTGGAATGGTGAGGCGCTGCCGGTGGTGAAGATGACGAAGGTGCAGCGGAGTTAGCGGGGTTAGCCGCGCTACGCGCGTGTTAGCGGAGTTAGCCGGGCTGCGCACAGCGTTCGGCGCGGAGACGCTGGTAAGATGTTGCGCATGGAAACCATCCAGTACAACCTGCCACAAGACCGCATTCCTAAAACCTGGTACAACATTGCCGCCGATCTGCCGGAGCCGATGGCCCCTCCGCTGCATCCAGGGACGCTGCAGCCGATTGGGCCGGATGACTTGGCGCCGCTGTTTCCGATGGCGCTGATTATGCAGGAGGTGAGCCTGGAGCGGGAGATTGAGATTCCCGGTCCGGTGCGGCAGGTGTATGCGCAGTGGCGGCCTTCGCCGCTGTTCAGGGCCAGACGCCTGGAAAAAGCGCTGGATACGCCGGCGAAGATTTACTACAAGTATGAGGGCGTGAGTCCGGCAGGGAGCCACAAGCCGAATACGGCTGTGGCACAGGCTTACTACAACAAAATCGAGGGGACGAAGCGGCTGGCGACGGAGACCGGCGCGGGGCAGTGGGGATCGTCGCTGGCCATGGCGTGCGCTTTCTTCGGGCTGGAATGCAAGGTGTACATGGTGCGGGTGAGCTATAACCAGAAGCCTTACCGGCGGGCGCTGATGGAGGCTTTCGGAGCGCAGGTGACCGCGAGCCCGAGCAACGAGACAGAGAGCGGACGGGCGATTCTGGCGCAGTTTCCGGAGACGAACGGATCCCTGGGGATTGCGATTTCAGAGGCAGTGGAAGTGGCGTCGAAGGACCCGCAAACGAAATATGCGCTGGGGAGCGTGTTGAACCATGTGCTACTACACCAGACAGTAATTGGCCTGGAGGCGCTGGAGCAGATGGCGCTGGCGGGCGATGAGCCGGACGTGATTGTGGGCTGCACGGGCGGCGGCTCGAATTTCGCGGGGCTGGTGATGCCTTACCTGGGCAGGAAGATCAAGGGACAGTGCAATGCGCGCGTGGTGGCTGTGGAACCGGCCGCCTGCCCGAGCATGACGAAGGGACCGTTTACGTATGACTTCGGCGACACCGGGCACCTGACACCGCTGGTGAAGATGCACACGCTGGGGTCGACGTTCATTCCGCCCGGGATTCATGCGGGTGGACTGCGCTATCACGGAATGGCGCCGCTGGTTTCGCACGTGAAGGAATTGGGACTGATTGAAGCCACGAGCGTGCAGCAGCTTGACGCGTTTGCCGCGGGAATCGCATTTGCGCGGGCGGAGGGAATCATACCCGCTCCCGAGGCGAATCACGCGGTGGCGGGGGCGATTCGTGAGGCGCTGATTTGCAAGGAAGAAGGTAGGGAGCGGACGATTCTGTTCAATCTCTGCGGGCATGGGCATTTCGACATGCAGTCCTACATCGATTACACGGCCGGGAAGCTTGAGAACTACGATTACCCGGCGGAGGAGATTGCTATGGCGCTGGCTGGGTTGCCGGTCGTGGGGTGATTGAGGCAGGGAACAGGGACCAGGGGTCAGGGATCAGTAAGCCGGCTGTAGGGACGTGTTGGTGGAGACAGGGGAGTTAGCTTCCGGCCATGCGGGCTAGGGAAACTGCAGGTGAATGTTGACCTGGCCCAAGTTATCGTCTGGGTGGGCGTGCATGTGGTCGAGGGCTTCACGGCCGCTGGGCCAGTTGGAGGCAAGCCAGTCTTTGAGCAGGGCGGGGGCGTAGGTTTTTCCCTGGAGGCGGGCCCATGAGGCGATGAGAGCGTTACCGTCGCCCGCATGCGGCTCAGTCCCGTCAAGAATGAGCCAGCCGAAGACATAGGCTTTGCCCTCATCGATGTCGATGGTGAGATTGACGACGTGACGCGCTTCATCGACTGTTGTTTTGGGGATGGCTACGAAATTGACGTGGCCCTTTGCCTGGTAGAGATTCCTTAAACGATCGAGTCCATAAGAGATACTGGTGGCGTTGAAGAGGCTGCCCGCTTGGCCAAACAAGGTTCCGGATTCTACCGGGAACTGGCTGCGGAGCTGGGCGGGCGGGAACAGGGTTGCGTGCTCGAATTCGAGGACGCCAAATCGGTATTGAGCGCCTGGTTCGACCTTGATGGAGACGTCGGCGGAGATGGACCGCGGGTCTTCGCGGACGCCTGGGCGCAGGTCCGTGAGTTGAGCGGACTCGGTGCGGGCATTGTAGTAACCGAGATCACGCAGGCGGAGCCGGACTCGCTCTTCGAACTCGTCTTGACGGTAGGTCTGGCCCTCTAAGCAGCTGACAATTCGCTGGCGGTCCGCGTCCGGGAGGTCGCTGGAGATGAGGGTGAGGGTGCGGATGCGCAGGTCCGTTTGCGGCGCTGGAGACGAGGTCTGTGCCAGCGCTGTGCCAACGAGGCAAAGGAAAATTGGAATAGCTGCGGGATGGCGCATCTTTCATGCTCCGGCGCGCATTGGTTGCGAGTGAATTGCTCAAACGGCGGCCGAATGCGGGTGGTCTGGAACTTGGACGGACGACCGGCGGAAAGGTCCGTGGGTGATTGAGAGTCGTCGTTGACGAAGGGTTTGTCAGTGTGTTGTGTCGATTGATGGCGTAATTTCGATGTAGTCGAGGGCGGCGGGGTCGGTCCCGTCGGGAACGCCTTCTATGCTCAGGAGGTCACCGGGCTTGAGCTTCACAGTAAGCACGGTAAAGCGAGTGGAGTTGTCGCCGTTGGGTCGGCGGGATGGAAGTGTGGCGTCGGCGGCCCACGCGATGAGCGGATGCCCGTTCAGCGAGAACCCGAAATGAGCTGTGCCGCCTTGCAGATCAAAACACTGCACGGCAAGGTGGTAGTTTCCCGCTGCCCCGTTCCACGTCCATTCCGCCGAGCAGCCGCTCGCCACCGCACAGGACACGGCTTTGCCGCCTGAGGCGTCTTCCCATGGATTCACGTCGATGATTTTGTAGCCGGTGAGTTTTGCATCCTCGGCTTCTAAACGTCCGGGATAGTGGCCAGCGCGGCCCTTGTCGTCGGGAATGCCGGAGAGCTTGAGGAAGTATTGGACGATGGCGTCGCGCCAGACTATGGCGTGGCCGGCCTGATAGACGAGGCGGTCGCGGACCTGCTCGTAGAGAGGCTGGTCGATATGGCCTTCGAGAGATTTCCAGTCGAATGCGAA
>JBEKZG010000420.1:0-3901 GCA_049510095.1 Occallatibacter sp. | reverse complement strand
TTCTCTGCTTTGGTCGCTCCATACGTCGGCACCATGACGGCCGTCTACGCTTGGTATCCCGGCCGCTATGATGCTGAGGATGCGCTGCGGATGGGTAACTACAGCCTGCTGGGTTATGTAGGCGGGAATATCGCTATGGAATTCCTCTACAGCGGCCCCCACTCGCTGCTCTCTCGCATGCATATGAATAATGGGCGCAGGGCGCCAGATCTGGGTTCAAATCCATGATCGACCGAAAGTCCACCATGGCGATTGCTGGCATGGAGTCTCCCCATCCGGCTCTAAGAGCCCATGTGATTTCCCCTGCTGTGAGTTCTGCCAAGAACCCGATCAGCCAGTTTCTCGAGTGGTTCGGCGACTTGGGCATATTTTTCTGGCGAGTTTTGCGTGCAGCGGTGACGCCGCCGTTTGAGTTCCGCGAATTATTCCGGCAACTCGACGAGATCGGATCAAAATCCTTGCCGCTGGTCGCTTTGGCCGGGGCTGCCACCGGGATTGTGCTCTCTCTAGAAGCCCGTTACAGCCTGACTCGCTTCGGGGCCAAATCCCTGCTTCCGGCCGCGATCGTCTTCTCCGTCATCCACGAGACCGGTCCCATCATCACCGGTCTGGTCGTGAGTGGCCGAGTGGGCGCCGGCATTGGCGCGGAGTTGGCGTCGATGAAAGTGACGGAGCAGATCGATGCCATCGAGGTATCGGCAGTTAACCCTTATCGGCTGCTGGCCGCGCCTCGCATTCTGGCTTGCATCCTGATGCTGCCTCTGTTGACCCTCGCCGCCGATTTGTGTGGCGTGCTGATGGGCTGGGTTGCGCAGGCCATCGTCGAACCGCTCTCGTTGCACCAGTTCATCAACGCCGGTTTCAAGGGTGCCGCTTTCAATGATTTCCTGCCGCCCACGTTTAAGACCATGGTGTTTGGCTTGATCATTGGGCTGATCGCATGTTTTCAGGGAATGCGGACACAGGGAGGCGCCGCGGGTGTGGGCCGCGCAGCCACCAGTTCCGTTGTCTTGGCGTCGTTGTTCGTAATCCTGGCTGATGTCGTACTGGTGAAATTCATCATTATATTTTTCCCATGAGCCTTGATTTGACAGCTCGCGAAACAAGTATGCAGACAATTGATCAACCTACCGTGGAGCGAGGACAAGCTGAGGCGGACGGCAGCACGCCAGTTATCGCCGTCGCGGACCTGCACAAGTCTTTCGGAGTCCAGAAGGTTTTGAAGGGCGTCAGTCTGGCGGTGAAGCGCGGCGAGACGCTGGCGGTGCTGGGGCGCAGTGGTACCGGCAAGAGCGTTTTGCTGAGAATCATCATCGGCCTCGAAAAACCCGATTCGGGATCGGTTCACATCCATGGCCAGGACACCGCCGACATGTCCCTCGACCAACTCGGCGAGATCAGAAAGAAAATGGGCTTCTTGTTTCAGCATGCCGCGCTTTACGACTCGCTGACTGTCGGGCAGAATGTGGCTTTTCCGCTCCAGCACCATAAGAAGATGCCGCAGTCTGAGCAACGCGCCCGGGCCGTAGAGTTATTGGCGGAAGTGGGTTTGGGCGGGGATGACCTTGAGAAAATGCCTTCGGATATTTCGGGCGGGATGCAAAAGCGAGTAGGGCTGGCCCGGGCGCTGGCCTTGGCACCGGATATTCTGTTGCTCGACGAGCCCACCGCGGGTCTCGACCCCATCAGTTCCGGCGAGATCGATGACTTGATCCTCAAGCTCCAGCAAGAACATCACATGGCATCCATTGTAGTCACTCACGATCTACACAGCGCCAAAACGATTGCAGACCGTCTGGCCGTTCTCAACGAGGGAGAAATGGTGATCGAAGGCAATTTTGAAGAACTTCAGAAGAGCGATGACAACTTTGTCAGGGAATTTCTGAAGCATTCGTAGGAGGACATATGTCAAGAGCAGCGCGGTTGGGAGCTTTCATACTCGTCACACTGGCAATTTTGGCTACCGGCGTTTTTATCATCGGGAGCAAACAATATCTTTTCAGCTCCACGTACCAGTTACAAGCGCAATTTGACAATGTGGCCGGCTTGGATGCCGGAGGCGATGTGCGGGTGGGCGGGGTTCACAGCGGGACCGTGCGCAACATCGTGTTGCCCCACAAGCCGGGCGAGAAAGTTACGGTGATTATGGATCTCGGGAAATCAACACACGAGATCATCAAGCAAGACTCGGTGGCCTCAATCGAAACCGAGGGGCTGTTGGGCAATCAATACATGGCAATCTCGTTTGGGTCCGCTGGAACCGCCGATGTGCGGAACGGCGATGTCATCGCCAGCCGGCCACCGCTTGAAATGTCGGATCTGCTGGCAAAAACCAGCGTCATGCTGGATAGCAGCCAGCAAGCCATTCAGAACGCCACTCAGGCGACGGCAAATCTGAACTCCATCAGCGCCAAGATCGATAGCGGTCAGGGAACCGCAGGAGCGCTGGTAAACGACAAACAGCTTTATAGCAATCTGGAACAGACATCAAGCGCGATGCGGGACACCATGGTCAAGGCGCAAACCGGGGTCACCGATTTCCAGGAAAATATGGAAGCCATGAAGCACAACTTCTTCCTGCGCGGATATTTCAAGAGCCGCGGTTACGAAGATTCGGATGAGCTGGCAAAAAATGAGATCGAACGCCTGCCGCAAGGCACGCCGTTCAAGGCATTTACCTATTCCGCGAAACAGCTTTTCGATAAGCAGGATTCTGCCAAGCTGAAGAATCAGAAATCTCTCAATCCCGGCGGAGAGTTCCTTGCCAATAATCAGTTTGCCTTCGCGGTGATCGTGGCCTCCACTGGCATGGAAGGCGATACCCAGAAGGACTTGGTGCTCACCGAAGCCCGCGCCATGGTGGTCCGCGAGTACCTGGTCGAGAATTTTGGATTCGACGATAGTCAGCTCAAGACTCTTGGAATGGGCAAGCAGGCCGACACAAATTCCGATGCGGGCTGGGGCGCAGTGCAGATTTTCATTTATCCCGCTGGAACCGAAATTCCTCCGAACAAGCAAACCCAGCCGGCTGTTGCATCCAAGACAGCCTCATCCCAACCGGTGCAAGCCTCCGTAGCCGTAACCCCGAAGCCCCAGTAGAATTCGCGGTCAATGGTGAGGGCACATCCGCATCCGTCGAATCCGAAGATCGCGGAGGCGCCAGTACGCCAGTACGTCAGAGAATCAAATCGCGTCGGCTTCAGGTCGTAGCATGCCGTGCAGCGGCACATAAGCATCATCAGCAGCGCTCGACCGCGTCGATTGCATCAACTCCCAGGAATACCCAAACTCCCGTCCACATTCGATGCAGACTTGGTAGGTCCGCTGCTTGATGGTAAACACGCGGGTCAGATGATTGTGATGGCATCCGAAAACAGCCTGCAGAATCCATGACAGGGGACTCATTTGTCGTGGTCTCGACCGCGCTCGTAGCTGCCATTCGCTTCCAGCCAGGTCAGCAGAGAACGCACGCTGCACCGAGCCAGGGCGATCGAGCAGTCCGCAGCCCCGTAATAAAGGTTGATGCCGTCGCCGCCTTTATCCAAGGTGTAGCCGCAGGGAAATACCACGTCGTTGACGTCGCCGTTGCGTTCATAATCGGCTTCCGGCCCAAAGATCCATGAGTCCCCTCGCAGCAAGCATTTTTCTGGGTTCTCCAAATCAAACAGCGCCAGGCCCAGCCGATACAAACAACCCGACGGCGTGTGCCGAACACCGTGGTAAAACACCAGCCATCCTTTGGAAGTCTCAATCGGCGGCGGCGACAAGCCTATCTTATTGGCGTCCCACCATGCGCCACGGCGCGCTTCCAACATCAGCCGGTGTCTGCCCCAATGGCGCAAATCCGGAGAGTAGGAAATCCACATATGCGACCCCAGCTTTGTCATGGGGCGATGAATGA
>JBEKZG010000042.1:0-12784 GCA_049510095.1 Occallatibacter sp. | reverse complement strand
CCGCCCGCCGCTCCCCGCTCCCGCACCCCGAAGCTCAGCGCCGGCGTCGGTGTAATGTCGTTGGCCAGCATCACCGGGATCCCCTTCGCCGCCACCACCTCCGCGCACGCTCGCGCAAACGCCATCGAACCGAACCGCGTGTCGTACCCGATGCAAAGCCCCTTCGAAGCGGTTTCTCGCGCATGGATATAGGCGGCTACCGCCTCGGCGGCGACGCGCACATTGGCAAATGTGAAATCTTCGGCGATAAGGCCGCGCCAACCGTCGGTGCCAAATTTGATCTGCGGATGCGGCATGGTTGGTTTTCCTGCTCCTGGAAACTAGGGTAAAGGATGACGGAAGGAATCGTTGTGCGAACTGCGGCCCCGCCGCACTCTAGGGCTTCGATTCGGACTGTTCTACGGTATCAATATCTCGTGCACCGTGTTCGCGCAGCAACTTTGCTACATCCCCCTGTTTCATCACAATCGCTGAATGTAGCGGCGACCACCCGTTCTTCTCTCTCGCGTTCACATCTGCATTGTGGGCCAGCAATATCTTGACTGTTCCGGTGCAGCCTAACGCAGCCGCGGCATTCAATGGCGTCACGGAGCTAGCGTTCCTGGCGTCGACATCGGCCCCTTTGTCGAGCAGCAATCTTGCTATTTTGCTCTGACAGTACATCGCGGCATTTTCCAGCGGCGTGACACCTCCATTATTCCTCGTATCAACCCGTGCCTTCCCTTTTAGCAAGAGTTTCGCTGCATCCTTGTGGCCGTTTCGTGCTGCCCAATGCAGCGGCGTGAAGCCCTTAGCATCCTTGGCATTCACATCTGCTCGGCGAGCCAGCAACAGTTTGACCATTTTCTTTTGTCCATTCGCGGCTGCCAGATGCAGGGGTGTTTCACCGGAACCGTCGACACTGGAAACAAGCGTGGGGTCGCTGGCTAACAAAGCCGTCGCATTCTTTAAATCGCCATTCCGAGCGGCGTCGTGGATTGGGTCGCCATACGCGGAGCGGATTGGCGCCAACGACGTAAATAGCGCGACGTAAAACAAAATCCATCTGAATTCAAACCATCGCATGGTAGACCTAATCGATGGGGCGAGCAACCGGAGCGCAGATTTCATGACGACCTGTCTTCGGCTCCATTCGCAACTCGCACTAATCACTAATCACTGTTTCTAGATCAGCTGCGTCCGCCCGGAAAGCCCCAGTTCCTTCACAATCTTTCCCACATCCTGGGAGTGATCCCGGTGCGCAATCAGCAGTGCATCTTCGGTGTCCACAATCACCAGGTTCTCCACGCCAACCAGTGCCACAAACTTCTTTGGGCTGAATACATAGTTGTTCATTGCGTCGATCGAGATGTGTCCCTCGGTCTCTGACACATTCCCTTCGCCATCCCCGCGCAACCGCGTCTCCAGTTGATACTCATACAACGAAGCCCACGACCCCAGGTCGTTCCAGCTGAACTCCGCCGTCAAACAATACAGATGCGACAGATGCTCGCCCTTCGCCGACCTGGGCTCCAGCACCGCGTAGTCCACGGAAATGTTTTCACACTTGGGATACAGTGCGTGAAACACCTCCTCGAACTCCGGTGTCCCGTAAGCCGCCGCAATGCTCTCCAGCAGCGGCGCCGTCTCCGGCAAGTGCTCCCGCACCGCATTCGCCAGCGTTCGCGCCGACCACAAAAACATCCCCGAATTCCAGTAGTAATTCCCCGCGGCCACAAAGTCCTCGGCCCGATTCTGGTTCGGCTTCTCCGTAAACCGTCTTACGTGCAGCGCCGAGTCGTCCTTGGTGAAATCTCCGGTCTCGATATACCCATAGCCTGTTTCCGGCCGTGTCGGCTCAATCCCCAGCACCACCATGTTGTCCCCGGAAGCGGCCACCGCAATGCCCTTCTGCAAAGCCTTCAGAAACCGCGGTTCGTCCGCGATCACATGGTCAGATGGAAAAATTCCCAGCACCGCACTCGGATTCTGCCGCTCAATCAGGAATGCCGCCAAGCCGCACGCCGGCGCAGTATTGCGCGCCACCGGCTCTTGCACAATCTGCCCCGCCGGCACACCCTTCAACTGGTCGGCGATCTCGTGTGCCAGGTATTCGTTGGTAATCACCCAGGTCTTATCCAGCCCGGCCAGCGGCTTCAGCCGCTCCACCGTCTGCTGAATCATTGACCGCTCGCCATCAAGCGCCAACACTTGCTTGGCTCGTGCGCGGCGAGACCGCGGCCAGAAGCGGGTACCGCTGCCGCCGGCCAGTATCACAGGACGAAAATCGATTAGTTCAGACATGGAAACCACATCCTACGCGACCGAAGCCATGTTTGCCCAGTGTTCGCCGATTCTTTTCGCCCGGCCTTCTCACGCGCAGGTCATCGCCGCCCGGTTACTCATGCCAATCCTTACTTCAGACCCGTCAGGAACTCGCCCATCCGCCGCGTTCCTTCATCGATATTCTGCTTCGTCACCGGATACGAAATCCGCACATGCTCCCCCGTCCCGAACGCCTCCCCCGGCACCGTCACCACGTGCGCCTCATGCAGCAGCCGCGTGGCTAGTTCCGTCGCCGTCTTCGTGCCGCCCTTGCCGATAAACGCGCCAATGTTGGGATACACATAGAACGCCCCCTCCGGCTTCGTGCACGTCACTCCCGGAATTTCGGCCAGCTTCTTCAACATGTAATCCCGCAGCTCGATAAACTCGGCGCGAAACTCGCTTACGCACTCCTGCGACCCCGTCAGCGCCGCAACCGCCGCCTTCTGCACGAAACTCGTTGCGTTCGATGTCGACTGCGACTGCAGCTTGCTCAGATTCGCCACCACCGCCTTCGGCGCCAGCGCGAACCCCGCCCGCCATCCCGTCATCGAGTACGTCTTCGACAGCGACCCCAGCACCACCAGGTGTTCCTTCGCCCACTGGAACTTCGCCGCGCTCACCGGCTTCTCCCCATAGTTCAGGTAGACGTAGCACTCGTCCAGCAGCAGATAAATCCCCCGCTCGTGCGCCACGTGCACAATCCGCTCCAGATCCTCCGCGCTCACCACGCTCCCCGCCGGGTTCGACGGCGAATTCAATACGATCGCCTTCGTCCGCGGCGTTATCGCCTTCTCAATCGCATCGGCCGTAATGCGGAAACTCTCCGCCTCGCTCGTCTCCAGGAACACAACTTTCCCGCCCGCATATTGAATGATGTCCTTGAAGCTCACCCAATACGGAACCGGCAGAATCACCTCGTCCCCGTGGTCGATAAGAATCTGGATCGTGTTGAACAGCGCTAGCTTCCCGCCAGTCGTGAAAATCGCCTCATCGATCGCGTAATCCGACCCAAAGTCGCAAGCGTGCCGCTCCACAATCGCCCTCCGCACGTCCGGAATCCCCGGCACCACGGTATAGCGCGTGAAGTTGGCGTTGATCGCCGCAATCGCGGCATCTTTAATGTGCCTCGGCGTCGGAAAATGCGGTTCCCCGGCGCCGAAATCCACCAGGTTTGCGCCCTGTGCGCGCAGTTTGGCAGCTTCCGCGGCAACAGCCATCGTCGCGGAAACCTCAATCCGGCCAATCCGGTCGGCAAATAGTTGTGAAGGAGCGGTAACTGTCATAGCGTCTTCTATCTTTGCAGATTTCCCCGCGTATGACCACGCCCGGCCCGTGATGCCGCACAATGCGTCAGAACTTGTACCGTAATGCCAACTCCAGAATGCGTGGATCCGCGGTACCCGTGATCTTGTTCATGTTTGCGTTGCCGATGCTGGTGTTCGGGTTCGAGGGGTTGGCGTGGTTCAGCAGGTTGAACGCCTCGGCTCGGAACTCCACAAGGTGGGTCTCCCTGAAGTGGAACTCCTTGAACAGGCTCAGATTCCATACCTCCTGGCCCGGGCCCCGAATCGTCCCGTTTTGTGCATTTCCATAGTAGCCGTAATAAAGCAGTGCGTTGGACCCGCCAGTGCTCTGCGTTCCCGTCGGGTTCACATAGGCTGCCGCGTTGAACCATTGCTGCGATGAGCCGGTCTTCCAGGTCTTCGGTCCGCTGGTTGAAACACCCGGCACCACGAAAGGCCGGTTGGTCAACCCTGAGGTGGAGAACGACACGCCCGGCGTGATCGAGCTCCCGCTGCGGAAGGTTGAAATGTCGTTAAAACGCCATCCGCCCAGCACCAGTTTCTCCAACTCGTTGCCGTGCTGGAAAAACGGAAGCTCGTACAGCACCGTGATCGCAATCGATTGAGGAAAGTTCAGGCCCGACACATTGCCGTGGAACCGATTGAGGTTATACGGGTCCACCACCGCGTTGTTTGATGTGTCGTGCGACCAGGTGTACGCCGCCGCAAGATAGAGCGACTTTGTTACCGGATGCTTTACCTGCGCCTCAAGCCCGTTCCACTCCTGCCACAAACGGGTCGAAATCGCATTGATCGAGCTGAATCCCTGGTAAGGCGCCCAGTAAGCCGAGTTATCGCCCTTGTTGGCGTTCGCCGGATTCGAGCTGATCAGCGGATTGTAGTCGTATGCAATGCCCGTCGCCGGGTTCGTGTAATAAGGTGGCTGATTCCAGTTCCATGTTCCCACCAGGTGCTGGATGCGGCTACCGGCGCCCACCACCGAAGCCGTCACGTTCATGGGGAATTCGTGCTGCAATCCCAGCGAGTAGCTGGCCACCGGCGAGGCTTGCACCTGGTAATCCGCCGCGGAGACCGTGATCACGCTCTCCGTATTCGCCGAGCCTCCCGCATTGATGATGTCCCAGCCTGTCGTGGATGGAAACGCCAGGTTCGAAAGGTTCTGGTTGCTGAACACCGGTGGATTGGCAATGCAATTGAACGAGCAGTCCTGGTTGGTAAAGATGCGCGTGTAGCTCATCCCGTAGCCGCCGCGCAGGCTGGTCTTGCCGTCTCCGAACACATCCCAGGCAAAGCCCGCATCGGGCCCGAAATACCAGTTGTGCGCGTTCGAAAGGTTTACCGGCAGACCGCCCGGCTCGCCGCTGTTGTAAAGCATGCCGTTGCTGTAAGTGGCCGGGTATTTCAGGTTGGTGGCGCCGCTGAATTCGTTCACCGTTGGCGCATTGGATGCAATGTAGGCTGGATTGGCGTAGGGATTCGACGAGCTCATGCCTGCGCCCCAATTGGTCTCCGAGTTAGGCACGCCGTAGGGCAGCGGCAAGTGGTACAAGCGCACGCCAACCGTCACGCTCAGGTTCTTGTGCAGCTTGTACTGGTCTTCAAAGTACGGCGAATACGAGAAATCGTGCATGTCGCCGTGAGGCGCATTGCTCGTCTGCGTAAAGCCGCCCACATAGCCCAGCAGCATGTCCGCCAGCGAGTCGTCCTGCTGCACCGCCCCCGATGACGGCTTCGTCGAGTTGCCGTTGAACGAGAGGCTTCCATTCGTTTGCTGGCCTGAGACCTGGCGCTTGGTGTTCCATACAAAGGTGATGCCCGCCGTCAGGTAGTGTTTTCGCTTTAGCCAGCTCCAGTTATCTGTAACCGTATTGTCAAGGTCCGAGGCATGGGGGATCGGCCGTGCCGCCTGGATACCCTCCCCGGCCATGCCGCCCGTGAACGACACCACCGGTGTGCGGTTGGCATACAGGCCGTTGGGATAAAAGAACGTTTCGTTGAATCCCGGTACCTGGTTGATGTAATCCGTTCCCACCAGCGTCAGATTCAAAAGAAAAATGTTCATCGCCACGCTGGTGGTGTTGATCATCGTCGGCGTCAGCATCTGGGTCAGAGAAACCTGGGCCAGCTTGTTGTGCGTAAAGTCCGTCTCCGTGCTGATCGGAGTGGTGCCCGGGCTCTCCGTATTCTGCGCGTAACTCTGGTACTCGTCCAGGTACTCGCCCAGCGCGTGATACTTCGGCGTGAAGTTATGGTCGATCTTGATCTCGTCGTCGCGCTGATCCGTTATCTGCGCCTGGTTGTTGATGTAGTTGGTGGTGCTGCCGGCAAGGGAGTAGTTAGGCGCAGGATAGAGCGCCGCCAGGTAAGCCGCCGAACTCGAATTCAACCTCGTGCTCGGAATCTGGTAAGAGGTGCTGGGGCAAGTGCCCGTCCCGAACGCAAACGGCTTGCCCGTCGTCGGATCCTTGATCGGCGAAGCAAAGCAGCCCGAAGCCTGCAGCGCCGTGGGAATCGTGCTGGTCACCTGGTTCGGCACATGCAATATCACAAACTGCTCATCCCAGAAAAAGAATGTCTTCTGCCGGTTGGAGTTATAGCGGTGCGGAATAAAAACCGGCCCGCCCACGTTATAACCAAAGATGTTTTGATGATAGGGCGGAATCGTGGTCGAGAAGTAAGGCTTCGAGTTCAGATCGTTGTTGCGCAGAAATTCCCACGCCGCGGCATGAAAGTTAGCCGTGCCGCTCTTGGTCTGCATTAGAACCACCGACGAGCCCATCAGCGAGTACTGCGCGGAGAAGTTGTTCTGCAGCACGCGCACCTCTTCCAGCGAGTCCGGATTCGGTATCACCGACTCCTGCGTCATGTTGCCCGTGTTCTCGTTCCACACCCCATCCAGCGCATAGAAGCTGCGAGCCACGTCCAGCCCGTTCACTGAGAGTTGGCTGCTGGTCGACCGCCCGCCGGTCGTCATCGCCGTGCCCTGCTGCAGGTTGGTCACCCCCGGCATCATCACCGCCAGCCCTTGATAGTTGCGCCCGTTCATCGGCAGCGTGCTCACCTCCTCGCTGTCGATGTCCGCTGAAACTTCGGCGGTCGAAGTTTCCACCTCGGTCGACACGGCATGCACCGTCACCGTTTGCGTGGCCACGCCCACGTCCAGCTTTCCATTCACCGTCGCCGTCGCCGTGGGGTGCAGCTCGACGCCCGTCACCGTATACGTCTTGAAGCCGGTCTTGGCAAAGGCCACCGCGTAGGTCGCCACGCTCAGGTCGGGCGCAACAAAGGCTCCGGTGCTGTTCGTCGTAGTCCGGACTGAAACCTTGGTTGATTCGTCAGTTATGGTTACGGTCGCATCGGCAACCGTCGCGCCTGTGAAATCGGTGACCGTTCCTGTAATGGTCGCAGTCGTGGAAAGCTGCGCGTGCGTTCTAGGGACGGTGACGAGCAGCGCCAGGAACAACAGCGCCGCCATGGCAACGAGACGCCGTGGCATAGACATTCCCTTAAGCCTCCTTGTTTTTCCACCGGGACAGCCACCAAGACCTGCTGTCCGTTGTTCTGGTCATGCACTTTTCGTGATCTTTAGAGGAACTTTTTCAAAGGAGAAACATTGATACTCTTCTTCCGCAAAGAATGTCAACTGGTTTCTTCTCTGGATTTCCGCGGCGTCTCGGCGCTTGCCCCACGGCGGTTGGGTGTTCGGAGCCTCAAGCGAGAACCTGTCTTTCATCTATCTGGAGGTGAAAATTACGTGAGAAAAGCGGTCTCCACCACCCTGCAAATCCATCTAATTGAGAAACATTTCTTCGGAGGATTCCCTGGGAGAACGTCACGGGAGCGTGCTTTGGTCGAAGTCCCGTAGTTTCCTCCCGGCAACAACTCCCTTGCCGAAACCACCGAATGCTCCGGCTGAGAAGGAGGCGCTTGGCCAACGCAGCGCCAGAACCCGCCGGGCAATGATGCGGAGGGTTTCCCTCGGTTGCAAACGGCTCGATGGATGAGTCAGGGACGCCGAGTCCACTTTTCGGAATCTAGCCTTTATTGATCCGCCCGCGCAGGCGCTTCAGCACATTCGGCGGGACCAGCCCTGTCACGTCCCCACCAAAGCTGAAAACTTCCTTCAGCATCCGCGAGCTGATGAACGAGTAGCGCCCCGCCGGCTGCAGAAAGACCGTCTCGATTTCCGGGGCCAGGCGCCGGTTCATCAGCGCCATTTGGAACTCGTGCTCGTAGTCGGAGATGGCGCGGATGCCGCGCAACACCGCCCGAGCCTCCAGTTGCCGCGCAAAGTCCACCATCAACCCGTCAAACGTGGCTACGGAGACGTTACCCAGCCCGCTGGTGGCTTCCTTGAGCATCTCCAGCCGCTCTTCCACCGTGAACAGCGGGTTCTTGATTGGATTCTTGAGGATGCCGACTGTGAGATGCTCGAACAACTTTGCCCCGCGCTGGATCAGGTCGACGTGACCGTTCGTTGGCGGGTCGAAGGTGCCGGGATAAAGGGCCTTGACGCTCATGCGGCTTGCTCTAAACGGATTCTAGCAGTCAAATTCCCTGCCGCATCCCGAAGATCCCCGAACTCCGTCCGCAGCCTCGCGCTGACCATGTTCTTTGGTTCAATTCTTAAGTTATGTTCCCTAATTGTTCGTAACTTTCTATCTGAACAAAACTCACTAAAGGGTCAATTCTTGGGTTGCACATCCGTGTGTTTCATTGACATGTGAGCGAACCTTTGCCCCCGAACCGCACCCTCCAGGCGAACATTCCGCTCTTTTCGGAACCCTTTAAGCCCACCTTTCGAAGTCGATTGTGAGCCAGCTCACTTACGCGCGCTTCGCCCGGACCGCTTCCTTGGCCTCGGCGGGGCCTGCCGCGGGAACCTCGGGCACATCGGCTTTCACCGCGCCGATGTTCAGCTTCTTCCTCAGCTCTGCATCCATTCTAGCAAATAAGTCCTTATTCTCCTTCAGGAAAGCCCTCGTGTTCTCCCGTCCCTGCCCGATGCGTTCGCCAGAGTAGCTGTACCACGCGCCCGACTTTTCCACGATGTTCTGGATCACCGCCTGGTCCAGCACGTCGCCCTCCCGGCTGATGCCCTCGCCATAGAGGATGTCGAACTCGGCCTCCCGGAAAGGCGCAGCCACTTTGTTCTTTACTATCTTCACTTTAGTCCGCGATCCGGTCACCACATCGCCTTCTTTCACGGCCGCGATCCGGCGGATATCCACGCGCACTGAGGAGTAAAACTTGAGCGCCCGCCCACCCGTAGTCGTCTCCGGATTGCCGAACATAACCCCAATCTTTTCACGGATTTGGTTAATAAAGATGAGCGCCGTTCTCGACTTGGAGACGGTCCCGGTGAGCTTGCGCAGCGCCTGCGACATGAGACGCGCCTGCAGCCCCATGTGCGACTCGCCCATCTCACCGTCAAGTTCCGCCTTCGGCACCAGCGCCGCAACCGAGTCCACCACCAGCACATCGATCGCTCCGGAACGCACAAGGGCTTCAGTAATCTCCAAGGCTTGTTCGCCGCTATCCGGTTGAGAAACAAGGAGGTTATCCACATCAACGCCAAGCTTCTTCGCGTACCCTGGATCGAGAGCGTGCTCCGCATCGACGAACGCGGCGAGGCCGCCGAGACGCTGAGCCTCCGCGATGATCTGTAAGGCGATGGTGGTCTTGCCCGACGACTCGGGGCCAAAGACCTCAGTCACGCGGCCGCGGGGGATGCCACCGACGCCGAGCGCCGCGTCGAAACTGATGGAACCTGTTGAAATGACAGCGATTGGTAGGAGAGCCTCCTTCGAGCCAAGACGGACGATGGAGCCTTTGCCGAATTGCTTTTCGATTTGAGCAAGGGCTAGTTCTACGGCTTTCGTGCGGTCATTCGTGCGGTCATCGGAGATGGCCATTGGGAGGGCTCCTTCAAGCGGCTCGCATCATCCGGATTTTCTGGGTTTTATGCAGGAAACACGCGGCGAGCAGAAATGGATTTCGAAGGGATTGTAGCAGGGTGAGACATACAAAGGACAGGGAAAAACGGCGAATAAAGGGAGAAAGCCCAGTGATGTGCGTTATGGCTATGATTCGGTTGGGCTAAACAGTGTAGGCGCCGATACGGAATTCGCGGCTGGTGAGGGGGTCACAGGAGCGATCTAGGGCTTCGTATTCGGAGTCGTGGTTTTTACGGAAGAAGCGAAAGTCGTCCTCACTGGCCCAACGGTCGATGGTGAGGTAGGAGCCGGGGATGTAGGCGTCGCGTAAGATCTCTGTTCCCAGAAAGTTAGGGGCGGAACGGAAGAGCTGCTCCCAGGGGCCGTCGGGACCGTAAGCGGCCTCAAAAGCGGCGATCTTATCCTCTGCAATCTCAAACTGCCAGACAACGACAAACATGGTCGGCACCGGTTCCGTGTCCTTATGTTAGCGCATGGAAGCAGTTGTCAGTTGTCAGTTGTCAGTCGTCAGCGATCAGAAAAGCAGTGAAACCCTCCCATCGGAGCGTTCTCTGCGGCTGCGGTACCGACTGGTAACCATTTACAGCGGGAGTCATTGATGGGGTCTTCGCAAACAACCGGGCGGGAGTTTGGAACCCTCGACCTTGCTGAGTTCGTTCTGGCCCATGCGGACTTCCATACGCCCGCCCGAGTCAGGATGATTGCCCCGGCGAACGCGGTCTGTGTCGAGGAAACGGAACAACAGGTATTTCTGAGGGACTATAAAGAAGCGCACTCTCGATTTGTTGCCACATTGGGAAGATTAGAGACGGAGGGGCCACATAAATAGATGGAGCTGTCCCATCTTTGCGACGAGAAGATGTTGAATGGATGTGGTAGACGTTCGCGGAAGGCTCGCAAAGGCTTTTTTTGCTTCCCGCCTATGTCGCAGAATGCAAAAGGCAGGTCCCCGTTCGACTTCGCTCAGTGCACGCTTTCGACTCGCTGCGTTCGCTCAGGATGGCGACCTGGGTGGCGTACGCGGCAATATTCCCGAATATTGACTTGTATCCGGATGGGAGTAGGCGCAGAATGTAGTCCTCCGCTTTTCCTTCGTCTCTTTGCCGCTAGACGTGTTCGCGGCGCGGATGGCCCTGGGCTCCGCCTTCTTCGACGAGACAGATTTCAGGGCGCGGAACTGTGCGGCGTCCCGAGAATTGACCCAGTATGCAGGTCGCGTCTTCCAGTTCTGCAAACCCAAAGCTTACTTGGGAGGATTGGCTATGTCACGCTTATTCATCCGTTTTATTTCCTTGGTTCATGGCATTCTTGCCGCCTCGGCGTGGGCCGGGGTTACCGCGGCGGCGGGTGCCGTCCGTGCATGCATTCCCGCAAGCTACCGCCATTTCGCCCCGTTCCTGCGTACGGCTCGGGTGTTGCTGGTGGTGTTTGGCTTTGGGTTCGGTTCCCTGGCGTTCGCGCAGACCGCATCCTTCAGCTACGCAATTGTGACGCTGGGCGGAGGGTTCTCCAGTCCCAATGGCGTGGCAGTGGACGGCAGCGGCAACGTCTATGCCGCCGATTGGAGCAACAGCGCGGTGAAGAAGATGCCCGCCGGATGCGCCTCGTCGAACTGCGTGACCACGCTGGGCGGCGGCTTCAGCTATCCCACCGGCGTGGCGGTGGACGGCAGCGGCAACGTCTATGTCGCGGATCGCCTCAACAACGCGGTGAAGGAGATGCCCGCCGGCTGCGTTTCATCGAGCTGCGTGACGGCGCTGGGCGGCGGCTTCAACCATCCCACCGGCGTAGCGGTGGACCGTAGCGGGAACGTCTATGTCGCCGATTCTTACAACGCTGCGGTGAAGGAAATACCCGCCGGATGCGCCTCTTTGAGTTGCGTGACCACGCTGGGCGGCGGCTTCACCACCCCCAATGGCGTGGCGGTGGACGGCATCGGCAACGTATATGTTGCCGATGCCGGAAACGACGCGGTGAAGGAGATGCCCACTGGCTGCTCTTTGTCGACTTGCGTGACGAAGCTGGGCGGCGGCTTCTTGGATCCCTGGGGCGTGGCGGTAGACGGCAGTGGCAACGTCTATGTCGCCGATACCAACAACAACGCTGTGAAGGAGATGCCCTCCGGCTGCGCCTCGTCTGGCTGCGTGATCACGTTGGGCGGCGGTTTCAACCTCCCTTTAGGCGTGGCGCTGGACGGCAGTGGCAACGTCTATGTTGGGGATGGCGGCCACGGTGCGGTAAAGGAGATCATGGCGGGCGCGGTGAACTTCTACACCGTTCCGGTGGGAACCTCCAGCGCGGCGACGGCGCTGACCTTTACCTTCGATAGCGCAGGGAGTCTGGGCAGCACAACTCCCTATCAGGTGCTGACGCAGGGCGCGACGAATCTGGACTTCAACGCTGCAGCGACGCAGGAGTCGAATGCCTGCAACGGGAGCACAGCTTACACCGCGGGCGAATCCTGCACAGTTGACGTGATCTTTACGCCGGAGTTCCCAGGCCCCCGTTATGGCGCGGTAGTACTGGAGAGTTCGAGTGGCGTGGTGGCTACCGCCTACCTGCAAGGCACGGGAACTGGACCGCAGGTAAACTTCCTGCCGGGAACCCAGAGCGTTATCGCAATCGCTGTTATTAACAAAACCGAGCCCTCTGCCTGGGGCGTTGCGGTGGACGGCAGCGGCAATGTCTATATTTCCGAATTGGACAATGACCTGGTGTTGAAGGAGACGCTGTCAGCAGGCACTTACACTCAAACCGTCATCGCAAACAATGCCAGCAACGGCCTGTCCGACCCAACAGGGGTAGCGGTAGACGGTAGCGGCAGCGTCTACATTGCCGATACTAACAATGACCGAGTGTTGAAGGAGGCGCCTTCAGCGGGCGGCTACACCCAGAGCGTTGTCGCAAACTATGCGAACAACGGCCTGGGGGTTAACGGCCAAGAGGGTCCCAATGGGGTCGCGGTGGACGGGAGTGGTAACGTCTATATTGCCGATACCGTCAATAGCCGGGTGTTGAAGGAGACGCTTTCGGCGGGCACCTATACCCAGAGCGTTGTTGCAAACTCTGCGACGAACGGCCTGATAGAACCCCTAGGGGTTGCGGTGGACGGGAGCGGCAACGTCTATATCGCCGATACGGACAGTATCCGGGTGCTGAAGGAGACTCCTTCTGCGAGCACCTACACTCAGAGCGTTGTAGCAAACTCTGCGACGA
>JBEKZG010000419.1:0-3926 GCA_049510095.1 Occallatibacter sp. | reverse complement strand
GCTCTATGCGCGGATCGCGTAACTCAGAAAAATACCTCAGAGGATTGTCCATTCCCCCTTCTTACCGATTTCCTGCTCGCTGCATATAGCAAACCATGGCCATTTATATGCGTCGGCCCTGCCCCAAACGGCCGCGTATTTGCAATTCGATGACTCTTTCGTTATGATTCAGAGATGTGTCCGGGGGAAATCTCTGGACAGTCATAAGCACCACGGTTCTTGGACCTGTTCGAACCTCCGGCAACATGATTGGGAGGGTCCGGGTTTCCGCCACGGCGGACTGGCAAGGGCGGTGGGAGACGAGGGAAAAATGGGAAAAGTCAGCAAAAATATTACGAAGGCGCGCGCAGCTGTGACTAAGCCTGCGTATGCGCTGCCTGAGGCCGTGGGGCTGCTCAAGCAGGTAAAGTACGCCAAGTTCGACGAGACTGTGGACTTGACGATGCGGCTGGGAGTGGATACGCGTCATGCGGACCAGATGGTGCGCGGAACCGTAGTGTTGCCGCACGGGCTGGGAAAGACCAAGACCGTTGCCGTGATCGCCACCGGCGACCGCCAGAAGGAAGCTACCGAAGCGGGCGCGGACTTTGTGGGCGGCGAGGAGATGGTGGAGAAGATCCAGAAGGAAAACTGGACCGCCTTCGACGCGTTGATTGCGACGCCGGACATGATGAAGGTGGTGGGCCGGTTGGGCAAGGTGCTGGGACCGAAGGGCCTCATGCCGAATCCGAAGACCGGAACGGTGACGCTGGATGTGGCCGCGGCGGTAAGAGAGATCAAGGCCGGCAAGGTGGAGTTCAGGGCCGACAAGACGAGCCTGGTGCATGTGCCGGTGGGCAAGTTGAGCTTCGATCCGCAAAAGCTGATCGACAACGCGACCACGGTGATCGGCGCGATTGTGCGCAGCAAGCCTTCGGCGGCGAAGGGCAGGTACATCAAGAGCGTGACGTTGAGCTCGACGATGGGGCCCGGGGTTCCGCTGGATTCGGCAGTGGCGGACGCGGCGGGGAAACACTAGAAGCCAGTTTTCAGCGATCAGTTTTCAGTTGTCAGTTGGGACTTTGGATCGACTGGCGTTGTGCCGAGCCGGAAGGGTTTGGGCGGATTTTGAGCAGAGTGCCTTTAAGGGTAAGGACGGGAATCGGCGTCAGGAGAATAATGATCAGTTGTTGGGGGCTGCTGATAACTGACAACTGACAACTGATAACTGATAACTGGCGTAGCGGAGCGAAGACGATGGCGATTTCAAGGGCGAAAAAGACGGAGAAGGTCCAGTTGCTGAGCAAGGAACTGGAGACCTCGACGACGGCGATTATCGGCACATTTGCCAAGCTGACGGTTGCGCAGGATTTTGCTTTGCGCAAGGTGGTTCGCGAGGCGGGCGGCAAGTATCGCGTGGTGAAGAACAAGCTGGCCGCGATTGCCGGCGAGGGAACCAAGGTGGAGTCGGCGCTGAAGGGGCTGAAGGGCGTGAGCGCGGTGGCGTTTACCTCGGGCGACCCGGTGGAGTTGGCCAAGGCATTTTCAAAGTGGGTTGGCGAGAACGCGGAGTTTCAGTTCAAGCTGGGGATTGTGGACGGCAAGCTGATCAATGTGGAGGAAGTCAAGGCGCTTGCGACGATGCCGGGCAAGGAAGAGCTGTTCGCGAAGCTGCTGTTCCTGATCAACTCACCGGCGCAGCGACTGGCTACGGTGCTGAATGCCACGGGCCGCGACCTGGCGGTGGTGATTGGCCAGGGTGTGGAGAAGGAAAAGTTTCGGGCGGCGTAGCCGCCAGTTATCAGTTGTCAGTTGTCAGCCGGGTTAAGCCGCACGGTAACTGAATACTGGGAACTGACCACTGACTACTGTTTTTTGGGATTTGGCTTCGGAACAGGCGGGAAGTGCGCGGGTCTGGCGCATCGGAAACTTCCACAGCGTGGTGCGGGCCCTTGGTCGAGAGCATCGACGGGAAAGCAAAATTCAAACGATTCTGAATGGAGAATAAAATGGCGGATCTAGCGCAGTTGGAAGAGCAGATTGTAAGCCTGAGCCTGCTGGAAGCGGCGGCCCTGGTAAAGAAGCTGGAAGAGCGGCTTGGCGTTTCGGCGGCGGCCGCGGCTCCGGTCGCAGTGGCGGGGGGCGGTGGCGCTGCTGCGGCGGCGCCTGTGGAAGAGAAGACCGAGTTCCAGGTGATCCTGAAGGACTTCGGCGCGAATAAGATCAACACGATCAAGGCAGTGCGCGAAGTTACCTCGCTCGGCCTGAAGGAAGCGAAGGATCTGGTGGATGGCGCGCCCAAGGCGATCAAGGAAAGCGCGACCAAGGACGAGGCCGAGGCGATCAAGAAGAAGTTCGAAGGAATCGCGACCATCGAGATCAAGTAGTTTCGATTCGGCGAACGGCACTTGCAACGGCGGGCGGGACGCGCTACGATGTATGTTGCGCGTCTTTCCAGCTCATTCCGGTTTTTCAAGGGAATGGCAGGTCTGTGCGGCGGTTTTCAAGCAAAAAGTGGAGTGGCACGCAGGTGTCTGCCAGCCAGAGTAGGGCCAAGCACTCTGGGGGCGGGGTGAACGCTTGAGTCAAGTGCCATAGGGTCAATGGATTGCCCGGGGATGAGCCGGGCGGCCTGGGGTCAGGCCGGAATCGCGTTGACGGGTGGCGAGCGAGCGGCAGAAGCGAGCTTTGGGATCGGCGAGAACAGGTTCAAGAGAATCCGGATGGGGCATTGGTAACAAAGCCACGCTCGCGAGGCACTGCGTCCTTGCGGGCTTTTCGTGCCTCACAGCTGGAGTGGGTGAGTATTTTCAGGCAAAATCCGCCTGGGGCGCCCAGAGTCTTTCACGGGATTTCCCGTGGCACCCGTTTCTCTCTCGATTGTGCGCAGTCTAGCGCACTTGCCGGATGCGCGGCAATGCCCAAAAGACGTTATTGACGCTACTCTCACGAAACACGCTTGGCATGGGCGGGGTTCCGGTGCGCTTTCGGTACTTTGTGAAAGCCAATCCGGGGCGCAGGGTCGGAGACTGGATCGAGGAGGAGTGCTTCGAGCCGGGTTTTCCGATTAAGGATATTCGATTTATTACCGTAATCAACCGGCGCCGAAGAGACTCGGGCGCTGGTCCGGGAAAGCCTCAATAGTTGGGGCTGATCCGGCAAGACGAGGCTCAGGAGTGAAGCATGCCCAACGAGAAGCGCGCGATTCGCAGCAGGCTCGATTTTTCAAAGATTCCTACGGCAACCCAGATTCCCAACCTGATTGAAGTTCAGCGGCGTTCGTATGAGCGCTTCTTGCAGATGGATAAACTGCCCAACGAGCGCGACGACTCGGGCTTGCAATCGGTGTTTGTGTCGGTTTTTCCGATCACCGACTTCCGCGGGATCTCGCAACTGGATTTTGTGGACTTCTCGATCGGCAACTGGGAGTGCAAGTGCGGCCACCTGAAGGGGCTGCATCACCTGAGGACGGCCTGCGTGCATTGCGGCGCGATGGTGATTACGGACCCATTTCTTCCCGGCGATGTGCTTTGCCAGAAGTGCGGCACCTATAACAAGAACACGCCGGACTTCTGCAACAAGTGCGGCGACCCGGTAAGCCTGCAGTTGAAGTACGACCAGCAGGAGTGCGAGGAGCGCGGCATGACCTTCTCCGCGCCGCTGAAGGTGACGGTTCGCCTGACCATCTACGACAAGGACCCGGAGACCGGCAACAAGACCATCCGCGATATTAAAGAACAAGAAGTGTTCTTCGGCGACATTCCCTTGATGACGCCCAACGGCACGTTCATCGTGAACGGCACCGAGCGCGTGATTGTTTCGCAGTTGCACCGGTCGCCGGGCGTGTTTTTTGAGACGGCCAGCAATCGCACTTACTTTCTGGGCAAGATCATTCCCTATCGCGGCTCGTGGGTGGAGTTCGAGTACGACCAGAAGAACACGCTTTA
>JBEKZG010000418.1:0-3931 GCA_049510095.1 Occallatibacter sp. | reverse complement strand
CGGCGCCGCGACGTTGGCCTGAAAAGCGCCAATGGGGTTGGCCGGAGTTGGCTCGATGGTTGCGCTGATGACA
The DNA here is from genome assembly GCA_049510095.1 of Occallatibacter sp. GTDB lineage: Bacteria > Acidobacteriota > Terriglobia > Terriglobales > Acidobacteriaceae > Telmatobacter. The sequence continues at coordinate 3,858 of JBEKZG010000418.1, read as the reverse complement.
GAGTCCTGGTCGTAAAGCACTCGATTGAAGCTGGCCAGGAAGCTGCTTTTCTGAGCATGCCAGATGGGCCCGGTGATGTGGCCCTCGTAGTTCTGGCGCTGCTCGAACGGCTTGGTGGGCGCGAGAGCGTTTTGTGCGTTCAGGGCAGAGTTGCGATAGAGGAAATTGAACTGTCCGTGATAGTGCTCGGCGGCGGACTTGGTGACGATCTCCATCTGCCCGCGGCCGGGGTAATAGTATTGCGCGGAATAGGGGTCCTGGTTGATGCGGATTTCCTGTACGGCCGAGGCGGAGACGGTGGCCCGGTTGGCCTCAACGCCATCGACCATGAGACCGGTGCCGCCCGTGTCGCCCACATTCTGGTCGAGAAAGGCGCTCATGGCGGAGGCGTAGTCGTTGTCGAATATGGGCAGAGCCTTCAGATCGCTGGAGGTCATGACCGAGGAGTCGCGGTTCTCGTCGGGTGCGGTCAGGTCTTCGCCGTTCTCCGCGTTGACACGGACGTTGGTGGAAAACTGGGCGATGGGCAGGACGATGCGGACGGGCGCGGCCGGGGGCACGGCAGCTGAGCTGACTGCGGAGAGGGACGCCGCGGGGATGACTACGGGTGTGCGGACTGTTTCAAATCCCGCTTCGGAGACGACCAGCGTGAAGCTGCCGGCGTGGGGCGCGACGACTTTGAAGGCGCCGTCGGGATCGGAGCGATTGGTAACTGCCACAGAGCCATCGCTGTTGAGCAGGTCAACCTCGGCACCGGGAACGATTGCACCGCTCTGGTCGGCCACTGTGCCGCTCAATGCCGGAGGCGGCGGGCCTGGGTTCGACGGGTTCGACGCCTGTACGGCTGCCGGCGCCAGAAAGGCAAGAAGAGTTACCAAGGCAAATGAACGTATGCGCGGAGACTCCGAGGACGATCCAGTGAAACAAGTGGACTGCGTGAACAACGCGAGCGAAAAAGCGAATAAACGCCGAGGTTAGAACAATTGTACCTAAGTGAGATTCGGCCGCTGTACGCGGGACACAAAATGAGCGGGCTTGCACCAAACGGATAAAGCCCGCAATTGGACCTTGTCCGGTTTCTAATTGGACGCAGGCGCGACGTATATCGATTCCAGAAGTGTCCCGGAATGTGAAGCTTAAGCCGACATTAAGACAAATCGGCAACGAGGGAGCATCGGGACAAATCCGAGTACCTCTTACTGAACCGGCAAGCCGTTGGTGGTGGGATCGAACGCCTCCATCCAGTCCACAGGAGAATCCACGAGCACGTCGGGAGGGTTTTCGATGAGACTTTGCGGTGAAAGGCCAAAGGTGCAGCCAACCACCCAGGCGCCGGCATTGCGCGCGGTCGCCACGTCGACTTCGCTGTCCCCAATTAGAACCGTTTCATCGGGCCGCGCACCGGCTTCGACCATGAGCGCGAGGAGGCCCATGGGATCAGGTTTCTTCTCGGAGAAGCTGTTGCCTCCGTACACATGGACGAAAAACGGGGAAAGACCGAGCGCGTCACAGATGGCCTGTGCGGGGCGAACCGGTTTGTTGGTCAGAACCGACATGCTGCGCAGGCGGCCGTCCGGACCCGTGCGCAGCGCCTTGAGCGACTCAAGAACGCCCGCGTAGGCGTAGGTGTAGTCCAACTTGTGCTCGCGATAGTAATCCAGAAAATAAGCGTAGGCGCGGGCCAGGAATGCCTCGTCCACCTCTGTGGCATGAGGGCCAAAAAGGGCGCGGCGCACCAGCATCACAGCCCCATCGCCGATATAGCTGGCCACCTGCGCGTCCGGCAGCGGATCGCAATCGAATTCGCGCAGCGTGGCGTTCACGCTGTTGCAAAGGTCCCTCGCCGAGTCGATGAGCGTGCCGTCAAGATCGAAGACGAGCAGTTTGACGCTTTCATGAGGGATGGGGCGAAGGACTCGGACCATGCTTCCAGTTTATCAAGCAAGCATGAGGAGACAGCGCAGCTTCAAGTTCTGGAGTACTCCGCATCACGCGGTGACGGATTGGGGCTCTTTTGATTCCTGCCGTCGTCTCTCTTCACCCAAATTCACGGGAGCGTTCGGGTTTCTTCCGACGGGCAGGAGGACGCGAAAACATGTAATGAATCCATGCGCATGATGGTAGGTCCTGTAGGAAATGCGGCCCTCATATTTCTGGACAATCCCTTTGCTGATCCACAGACCCAGGCCGGTTCCCTTGGTTGATTTTGTGGTGAAGAAAGGATCGAACATCCGCCGCGCATCTTCCGGCCTTATGCCGATCCCAGTGTCAAGTATTGAGATCGCCACCATGGTCTCCTGCTTGGTCCAGTCGGTGATCTCGCGTACGCGGACCCCAAGAATGCCGCCGTCGGGCATGGCCTGGGTGGCGTTGACAATCAGGTTCAGGAAAACCTGGCGAAGCTCAACAGGGAACCCCCATACAACACTTGAGGCCGCGTATTTCCTCCGCAGGACGATTTGACTTGTCTGAAGAGCACTCTCCTGCAAGGCCAGTACGCTTTCAATCAAGTCGGGTAAGTGAACGGAGATAGGTTGCTTCGACTCACGATAGAAGCTGAGCGTTTGCCGGGTAATGTGGCTCACGCGATCCAATTCTTGTTCGGCCAGTGCCGCAAAGCGCCGGGCGTCGGCGTCCAGGGAAGGATGGTTGCGCAGCAGGAAAAAGAGGTTAGTGATGGCAGCGAGGGGATTATTGATTTCATGAGCGATGATGCCCGCAACGCGTCCCATCGCGGCGAGTCTTTCGGCTTCGCGCAGCGCCTCTTCCGCGCGCGACTGCGCGGTAATGTCACGGCTAACATCAAGAACCGCATCACCCTCATCATTCAAAGTCTTCCGGCACGCAACAATGATCTCCGACCCATTCTTCGTTTTTTGGGTCAGGTGGCCTTGCCACGATCCCTGCTGGCGAAGAGCGGCATCCACTTCCGCCCTGGGAACCGGAAAAGCAGTTTGCAGAATCCGGTGCATGTCGCGGCCGATCATCTCCTCCCGGCTCCATCCGTAGAGCGCTTCCGCACCCGCGTTCCAGAACTGGGTCGCCCCATTCATATCGCGGACGGTAATGGCATCGGAGGCCAACTCGATCATCTCCGCGCGCAGGCGGAACTGCTCCTGGCTTTGCCTCAACTCTTCAGTGCGTTCCTTGACCCGCTGTTCGAGTTCGCTGTTCAACGACTCGAGCATCCGCGTCTTTCTATGCAACTCCACAAAGATCCCGACTTTTGAGAGTAATACTTCAGGAACGACGGGAACGGAGATGTAATCGACCGCGCCACTGCGATAGCCCTGAATCTTGTCGGAATCGGTGAGGTGAACCCCGGAGATGAAAATGATCGCGGTCTTCTGGAAACGAGGATGCTGGCGGATAATATCCGCCAGCTCAAACCCATCCACGTCAGGCATGCTTACGTCCATCAGAACCACGGCGACATCGGTCTTCAAAAGAATGTGGAGGGCTTCCTTGGCTGAGGTAGCCTTGATGAGGTTCTCCCCCAGCTCCGCGAGAATGACTTCGTAGCTCAGCAATTTGGTGGGCTGGTCGTCCACCATCAGGATGTTGACTCTCTCGTCCGCGGTCATCAAATTGATTCCTTGACCTTGCTTTCGTGCTTAGCGATGCAGCCAAACGCGCAGTGCTGAAAGCAGTTGCTCTGTGTTTACCGGCTTGGCCAGATACTCCGAGGCTCCCGCTTCAAGACATCTCTCACGGTCCCCTTTCATTGCCTTGGCGGTCAAAGCAATGATCGGCAGACGCCGCAAAGCTTGATTCTGGCGGATAACCTGCATCGTTTCGTATCCGTCCATCTCCGGCATCATAATGTCCATCAGAACGATTGCGAGGTCCGGAGTGGAA
>JBEKZG010000417.1:0-3935 GCA_049510095.1 Occallatibacter sp. | reverse complement strand
AGCAGCGCCAGAGAGAATGTTCCTCCCGCCTGAACCAGAAGAAGCAACAGTTCTTAGCTGCCTGCCGACCGCCTCGCAGCCTTCCCCTATCCCGGCACATGATCAGGACCGCGTAACATCAGCTGATAACGTATTCCGCGGAGGATTTTTGTGATGCGGGTGGGACTGAAGGTGTCGTGTGCCCTGGCGGTGGCGGGGGTGGCGCTTGGATTCTCAATGGCAGGCCATGCTGACTCATTGACGGTAAAGACAGAGCAGGGCAAGGTCACCGGCAAGACGCTCAATAACGGCAAGGTGAAGGCGTATCTGGGCGTTCCGTATGCGGAGCCTCCGGTGGGCGATCTGCGGTGGAAGGCGCCGGTGCCGCCGGCGAAGTGGGATGGATTGCGCGACGGGACGACCTTTGCTCCGCACTGTGCGCAGAATCACGTCTTCGACGACATGATCTTTCAGGATGCGGCGGGCGGCAAGGAGGATTGTCTCTATTTGAATATCTACGTGCCGGCGGACGCGACGGAGAAGAGCAAGCTGCCGGTGATGTTTTGGATTCATGGAGGAGGGTATTCGGGCGGTTCGAGCGATGAGCCGCGGCATAACGGAGACTTTCTTCCATTGAAGGGTGTGGTGCTGGTTACCATCAATTACCGGCTGGGGGTCTTTGGATTTCTTGCAACTACGGAGCTGGCCAAAGAGGGGAACGGGGCAGCGGGTAATTATGCGCTGATGGACATGATTGCGGCTCTCCAGTGGGTGAAGGGCAACATTGGGAAGTTTGGCGGCGATGCCGGCAATGTGACGATTTTCGGCGAGAGCGCCGGGTCATTTGCCGTAAGTACTCTGATGGCTTCGCCGATGGCGCAGGGTCTGTTTGCGAAGGGGATTGGCGAGAGTGGCGGAGCCTTCAGCGATACGCTTCCGATGGAGACACTGGCTGCGCGCGAGCCGAAAGACGATGAGTGGGTTGCCGCGGCGGGGGCCAAAACGCTCGCGGAGCTGCGCGCTCTTCCGACGGACAAGATTCTGGATGCGGTGAAGCAGAGGAAGGGCGGGTTCTCAACGGTCGTGGATGGAAAGGTGCTGACGGAGCCGGTGCCGGATACCTATGCGGCGGGCAAACAGGCGCATGTGCCGCTGCTGGCGGGATGGAACCGGGATGAGGGTTCCTGGTTGGGAAACGGCATGACTCAAGAGAAGTGGAAAGGAATGGCGGCCGGGCTTTTTAAGGATCGGGCGGAAGAATTCCTGACGCTCTATCCCGGAAACACGGACGAGCAGGCTGTGGATTCGGCGGGAGCTTACGGCGGGGACGCATTCATCGCGTTCAGCACGTGGAAATGGCTGGAAGCGCATCGGAAAACCGGGGACTCTCCGGTGTACAGGTATCACTTCGAGCTTCGGGCGCTGCCGAGCAAATATCATCCAGGCACAACAGCGTTTCACTCCGACGACATTGAGTATGTTTTCGGCACGCTGGATACGCGTCCGGGGGAGACTGTGCGCCCGGAGGACCGCAAGCTGAGCGACGAGATGATGAGTTACTGGACGAACTTTGCGAAGACGGGCGATCCGAATGGGCCGGGACTGCCGACATGGCCGAAGTATGACAAGGACGATTCGCTGATCCACCTGAACGACCCGATCACGTCGGGGCCGGATACGCTGAGGCCACGGTACGAGCTTCTGCTGAAGGGGATGCCAGCATTCCGAATGTAGGGTGTGGGCCGGAGCCGCGGCTTGGTGTTCTCATACCCTAGGCCGCGGACTCCGCCTCTTAGGGACCGCGACAGACACGAAAGCCCCGATCAGGGCCTTTACCATTTGCCGCCAGATGGCCCCGAAAGGCCGGCTTGCGGAAGCAGGCGTCCCCCATCCAACCGCCGCCCCTCCGGACCCGGTTAAAGCCGGCTTGGTTTCCGTTAGGTCAGTTACATTCGTCTCCAAGTCTCCGAACCAATCCCCGCACCACTCCAGTACATTCCCCGACCTATCGTAAAGCCCTAACGAAAAGCATTGAGTAATCAATTCGAGCATTTGCCCTTGTGACATAAAAACTGGAGTTATTGCGAATTCGGAGGGGCAGGCTAGCTAGGGGAAAGTGTGTTCCACAGAACAGCCAGTTTGTCCGCAGATTCGCGGCGATTGTGCGAACCGTATGGGATCGATACAACGAATGGGAGAGAGCTAGCGATCGACGCCTGCCGCAGAAGCGAATCCTTCGGATTGTGGGGCGGGGATGGTGCTGACGGGCGGCGGATCGGCAAACGAGGAGCCTTTGGCGTTGATGGCTCCAGAGTAATCGGGGCCGAGACCGAGCTTTTTGAGGGCGCGGGAGTCGGGCATGAGCTTGGTTTGCCATCCCTGGTCGGCCTGAAACTTCTGCATGGCCGCCTGCGTTGTGGCGTCCCACTTGCCGTTGGCTTCACTGGTAAGGTAATGCTCACGGATGAGAGCCTGCTGAATCTCAGTGACGCGAGCCGGCTCGATGGCCTGCTGTCCGTGCAGGCGACGCGATGCCCTGGGGGCCGCTTTGTGAAGGGAGTGGGAACGGATGCTGGCAGAGGCATGGCGCGTCCGCGTGGCGAATGCCGGTGAAGCAGCCAATACGGCTAAAAGCAAAAATGTCAGGCTTCCTCGCAAAAAATGCACGCTGATTCCACCTTTGACGTGAGCAAAATTGAACAGAATATCTTCCTGAAGTTTAACTGATGTCCCGCATTGCGACAAGGAAAAAGCGATTGAGTGTCACTAACAGGGCATAGATTCGGGAAAACGTTGACCGCACGAAATGGGCCCCAGCGACGAGGAACTGTCCCGCACCCCAACGAGCACTCGTCGCTCGCTGGGGTCTCATTTGACGCTGGGGTCCGTGGAAACCTTTTGCAATCAGGATTGTGCGTTACTCCAAGGTGCCACCGAGGAAGCTGATTCCACTGTCTGGATGGCGTGGATCGACGACCTCGAATACGACGTCGTCCCCGGACTTGATTTTGGCAACGGCGGCTTCGTACTGCTCCTTGGTTCCGGTTGCCTGTTTGTTGATGCGGATGATGACCAAGCCTGGCTCGAGTCCCTGCAGGTCAGCAAACGAACCGGGGCGGACGGACTGAACGACTACGCCCTGGGTGTGCAGTTTGGCGGCGGTGGGGGGCGAGAGCTCGCGAACCAGCAATCCGAGTTTGCTTTCGCCGGCATCGCCTTTTTCGTCCGGACCGGTCTCGGCTTGCTCGTTGCCCTGATTAGCGAAGACCTTGTCGAGGTCGCCGATGGTCACGGTTGTGTCAGCCGGCTTTCCGTCGCGAAGATAGCCGATGCGGATGGTGCTGCCGGGATGGCGGCTGGTGATCTCGCTGACCAAATCGTCGCCGTCCTTGATGGAGCGGCCGTCAATGGTGGTGATGATATCGCCCACCTTGAGTCCGGCCCTTTCAGAGGGACCGCCGGGCTGAACCTGTTGAATGAGGACGCCCTGCTTGAAGCCATAGACGCGGTTGACGGCGCCGGAGAGTCCCTGATTGAAGCGGATGCCGATGGAGCCGCGGGTGACCTTGTGGCTGGCGCCGATGAGGTCGTTATAGACCTGAACGACGGTGTTGGAGGGCATGGCAAAGCCGATGCCCTGATAGCCCGCCGATTGAGTATAGATAGCGGTGTTGACGCCGATGACGTCCCCGTTCATGTTGAGCAGCGGTCCGCCGGAGTTGCCTGGGTTGATGGCGGCGTCGGTTTGAATAAAGTGCTGGAACTCGCCGTTTGCGCTTTTGTCGATGGTGCGATTCTTTGCGGAGATGATGCCGGCGGTGACGGTTTGAGCGAGCGCAAAGGGGCTGCCGATGGCTTCAACCCAGTCACCTACTTCGGAGGTGTCGGAGTTGCCCAGGCGCACAGTGGGCAAGGGGGTGCTTGTTTCGATTTTGATGACTGCGAGATCGGTGGAT
>JBEKZG010000416.1:0-3938 GCA_049510095.1 Occallatibacter sp. | reverse complement strand
CTCATCTCCTCGACACGTACCTGACATCTGTCCGATGCCTTTTCCCTGGTCGTTCACCACCACGCCTTTTGAACGCAGCAGCACCGGGCGGTTTGAAGCCAACTCCTGCAAGCCGGCTCCGGGAGGCCGTCTCCCATCTTCGGTACAGCATCAGGGGTTATCACCCGTGTTCGTGACACACTGCAGCTTAATTCGCGGAAACGCGCACAATCGATTCATGCCCATCAAAACACCACAAATGCCTCAATTCCTTCACCTCCTGCAACTCGCCAGTATGTCCCCGGTTCAATATGTCAGCCATGTCCCCGGTCCGTACCCGTACCCCCCGTACCCCCCACCCCCTCCCCCTTCCCCCGTTTCTATGAAAACAATAGGGTTACGCGATACTCAGATAAACGCCCCGTGAAAACAAACAACTTAAAGTTGGGACAAAGTCCGAAATCCGCCGTTTTCAGCCCAAAAACAGCAGTTTTTGGCCTCAGCCGAAGCCGTTCTATCCGTCAACGTCCTGCCGTCGGCCGTTCACGCGATCACCCTGGCCGCTTCGACCGCATCCCCGAACCAACACGGGCAGGTGAGATATATTCGTTGCGTGCTTCGCGGAGGTTTTTCTTGAAGTCGATTCGCCATGTCCTTCCCTTGCTTCTCGCCTGCTCCACGCTTCCCGCTTTAGCCCAGCAGCCCCGTCTCCTCGTCGCGCAAAAAGGCGAGCAGAGCCTCGCCATCGTCGATCCCGCCTCCGGAACCGTCCTCGCCTCCGTCCCTGAAGGCGGCACAACAGGTCATGAGGTGATCGCCTCGCCCGACGGCCGTTTCGCCTATGTCCCCGTCTACGGCAACTCCGGCGTTGGCAAGCCCGGCACCGACGGCTCCAACCTCGTCGTCATCGATATCGGCGCACAAAGAGTCACAGCCAGCCTCGACTTCGGCCACGGCGTTCGCCCCCACATGCCCATCTTCGGGCCCAAAGACGGTCTCCTCTACGTCACCACCGAGCTCGACCGCTCCATCACCCTCATCGACCCCAAAACCCTCAAAATCGTAGGCGCCATCCCCACCGGCCAGCCCGAGTCGCACATGCTCGCGCTCTCCCACGACGGCCTCCGCGGCTACACCGCCAACGTCGGCCCCGGCACCGTCTCCGTCCTCGACATTCCCGGCCGCAACGTGCTCACCATCATCCCCATCTCCGCCAACACCCAGCGCATCTCCATCACCCCCGACGACCGCTGGGTCTTCACCGCCGACCAGACCCAACCCCGCCTGGCCGCCATTGATACCCGCACCAACCAGGTCGCCCACTGGGTCCCCCTCGAAGGCCTCGCCTACGGCACCGCGCCAACCCTCGACGGCAAGTTCCTCCTCGTCACCCTCCCGGAAAAGAACAAGCTAGCCGTAGTCGACATCGCCGCCATGAAAGTAATTCGCTCCATCGATACCCCAACCGACCCGGAAGAAGTCCTAGTCCAACCCAACAACAAATCCGCCTGGATCTCCAGCCCAGCCTCCCACACAGAATCGGAGCTAGACCTAACCACCTGGCAGATCACAAAGAGAATCCAAACCGGCAAAAACTCCGACGGCATAGCCTGGGCCGCCTCGCAATGATCCGGAGCGGTAGGTCGGGGGTTCACCCCCGGCTTTACATAAAACAAATAGTGAAATCTCTGAGGATCGGTCCGGGGTTTTTCCCGGACCGATCTTCGACGTTTATTGATCGAGCCGTCATTCATGCATTTTTACCGAAGGCCGATTAACTGTAGGATGATGGGCATGAAACCCCGAGCGACAAGGCGGAAGATCAGGCGGAGCTACACGCTGTCGGCGGAAGCGTTCGCGTTCGTGAAAGAGTCGCGGAAGTGCCTCGGAACAGCTTCGAATTCTGAGACACTCGAATTGCTTTTGCGCGACGCGATGCGTGAGGCGAAGCTGCGGGAACTCGATACAGCCTGCAAGGAGTACTACGACACAGCGTCAGACGAAGATCTAGCTGAGCAACGGAAATGGGCGGAGATGACTGGACCGAACATGTTTCTTGGGGTTCCGGATTGAACCCTCAGCAGCGGCGCTAAGCGGGGACATTTGGCGGCACGGGTTGGGATAGCTATGGATTGCCTGGAATATACCCCTTGCAGTGTTCCGGAACTTCACCAAGGAATACGGAGCAATTCACATAATCAGAGGGCAATATTGCGGAATGCAAATGCTCTGGTGCTGGCGATGCAAGTGCGAAATGCCGATGCTCGATGAAGACGAGTACGCCGAAGTAGGTCGTCTCTATAGTGGGGCGATGAGTGCAAGAAAGGAATTCCGCGAACGGTGGAACATCCCTTTGGGAATCGCTCCGCGGGAGGATCTATTTAGGCCTTTACTGGACACCTACGAGCGCATGACAGGGATGAGGGAAACCAATCCCAACGCAATAATGCATCATCGGCTCGCGCTCTACGGCCAACCCTGCAAACGTTGCCAAAGACCTCTACGAACGCCAAAAGCCAAACTCTGCGGAAGCTGCATGTTTCCTGTCGAAGAAATCTAGAATACACGCGCATCACCCAATCTCCCGATCCCACCCCTCGAGCACCCGCTTGAACGCGCTCATAAACTTGCCACCATCCGCCCCGTCAATCAACCGGTGGTCGAATCCCAGGCAGTAGCTCTGCATCGCGCGCACGCCAATCGAGTCGTTGCCCTCAGCATCCGTCAGCACCACAGCTTCTTTCTTCAGCCCGCCAATCGCCAAAATCGCCGACTCCGGCTGGTTGATAATCGGCGTCCCAAACTCCCCGCCAAACACACCCGAGTTGGTCAGCGTAAACGTCGACCCTGTCGCCTCTTCCGGCTTTAGCTTCTTCGTACGCGCGCGCTCCGCCAGGTCGGCCATCGTCCTCGCCAGTTCCACAAAACCAAGCGTCTCCGCCTGCTTCACCACCGGCACAATCAGACCCCACTCCAGCGCCACCGCAATCCCCAGATCCACATGCGCGTGGTAGTGAATCGACCCGTCCTTCAGCGAAGCATTCACAATCGGATACCGCCGCAGAGCCTCAGCCGCCGCCGCCGCAATAAACGGCATATAGGTCAGCTTCACTCCATGCTTCTGCTCGAACCGCGCTTTTTCCCGTTCCCTTAGCCGCGCAATCCGCGTCATGTCGATCTTGTAAACGGAATACACATGCGGGGCGATGGCCACGCTCTCCACCATCCGCTGGGCAATAATCGCCCGCATCCGGCTCAGCGGAACCACCTGCCCCGGCAGCTTCGAGGCCTGCGCGGCAGCCGACCGTTCGCTCGCGCCCGCATCCGTCCTGCCCAAAGCCGGAGCCGCAACCAAAGCCGTGCCTGGCCCATGTTCGCTCAAATAGCGCAGCACATCCTCTTTCGTAATCCGCCCCTCCGACCCCGTCCCCGCAACCCGGCGCAAATCCACCTTGTGCGCTTCCGCAATCTTCCGCACCAGCGGCGACGACCGAATCCGCCCACGCCCATTCACCCCCGGCGGCAGTGCCTCCGGCGCAGCGCTCGCAGACCCTGGGCTCACAACCTTAGCCGGAGCCGCAACCACCGGGCCCTCGTGCCTTTCCAGTCCCTGGTCCCTGGTCCCTAGTCCCTCGGGTTTTCCTGATCCCTGATCCCTGGTCCCTGGTCCCTGCCCTCCTATCACCGCCACAACAGTATTGATCTGAACCGTCTCCCCTTCCGGGATCTTGATCTCCGTCAACACCCCGGCTACCGGCGCCGGAATCTCCGCATCCACCTTATCGGTCGAAATCTCAAACAGGGGCTCGTCCTTCTCCACCGCATCGCCAGCCTTCTTCAGCCACCGCGTAATGGTGCCCTCAAAAATCGACTCGCCCATCTGCGGCATCACCACATCCACCCCACCCGCAGCGGGCGAAGCTGATGCCTGACCGCTGGCCAATGACAGCCGATCACTG
>JBEKZG010000415.1:0-3966 GCA_049510095.1 Occallatibacter sp. | reverse complement strand
CCGCAAAAGCTGGTGACTGACCGCGCAGAGGCCGCAAAGACTGCCAGTCTCATCGCCGGTTCCGCCCATGCCTATGCCGGCGGAACCCCTCTCCGCATTTCCACCAGCAGTAACGTTCGAGTCGAGTGTGTTCTGCCCTGGGGCTGGGTCGATCTCAACCAAAATGTCGCAGAACTGCAGCGCCTCCACCCCGACACGCCCGGTCCCTCGTGGGTCATGGTCCGCCACAATGGCAAAGCTCACTTCGAGCCTGTGTCCAGCAAGCATGCGCAACGGGAAATCGCGCGCATCGAAAGCTCACTGCCGGCTTACGAGGGCGGCGCTTTCTTCGGCCCCTTCGACTTCCTCACCGATGTCTTCGACGCCATCGGAGACGCCGCCGAGGCTGTCTACGATGGCGCGTGCCAGCTCTATGACGCCGCCGCCGACGGCCTCAAAATCGTGCTCGATATCATCATCGATGGTGTCCACTGGGTTTACAGGGCCGTCATGGACACCATCGAGATGGTCATGGACGCCATAGGCCTGATGCTCGAGAAAATCGGCCTTGCTGTCGGCGCCGCTACCGGCTGGCTGCTTGATCAACTCGGTTTCCTCTTCGACTGGAGCGCCATCAAGGAACGGCGCGACTTCCTTCGCAACTACATCTCCAAAAATCTGGAGCCTTCCCTCGCCACGCTCGGCAGCCCCACCAGCGGCGCCGCAAGCATGAAGCGCACCCTCGCTACGGCTAAGTCCTCCCTCTACGCCACACTCAACACCTTCCGTCACACGCCCTCTCAGGAAGCTCTTGCTAACTCCCCAAGCGAATCGTCCCCATTCGAAAACTTCAGCTTCATCAGCAATGTGTCTGTCCTGCCTCAGGTCACATGGATTATGGACAAGCTCCAGGCCGTGCTGCCCGACTCCTCCCTGGGCTTCGACTTTGCCATGCCGGATGGCTTCGATGGCAAGATGCAGGCCTTTGTCAACGCTATCGCCGGGGTCAACAGCACGTTTGTTTCTCTCGCCGATAGCGCCATCAAGCTCTTTCAGGAGTGGATTCTCAACGGAAAGCTCTTCACACGGGAAGCTTTCGATCCCGTCGTCGACCTCCTCATGGCCTTCGTCGGAAGAATCGTCGATATCCTCAACGCCGTCATCGACGCAGGAGCCGATCTCCTCGAAGTTCTCGTGGGCGGCGCTCAAAAACTGCTGGTGAGCTTCGATAGCTCCATCGGCGTGCCGCCGTTTTTCAAAGGGTTCTACAAAGGACTCACAGGCCACGACTGCAGCGCTCTCGACCTTGCCTGCCTGCTTGCTGCTATCCCGTCCTACGCGGCCAGCTCAACGGCGCCCGCCAACTCCGCCGACAATACGGGGAGACACACTGCGGACGCGGGCCACGACAATGAGCCCCACATCAGGAAAGCTTCGTTCCATCCTTCTCTGCATCCCTCCCATCCCATGGCCGGGTCGTTCGCCGCCGCCGCCGGATACGATGCAGCCCGCACCGTCGCCATCTGTTTCGGCTCCATCAGCGCCCTGGTTGTGGCTCTCGGCACCGGTGCCACTGCCGCTATGGGTGACACCGGGCCACTCGCGATGGTATCCAAAGTCTGCACTGTGACGAACATTATCCTCGTCGCCGGGCACTCCTGCGCCAACCTTGAAGACACCGAACCCTGGTTGGCAACCGGGGCCTACGGCTTCCTCGGAATTGTCGGCCTGCTGATCGGGATTGGGGCCAGCTTCAACCCCAGCGTGGCCAATTCAGTGCGCCGCGGAATCAGGACCCTGCAAAGCAATGCCTCCTATCTCAACGCCCTCCTCGGAGCCCTCGGCATCTTCATCGGTGTCGGGGAGCTCGCCACCGGCAAGAAAAACAGCGGCGTTTACGACATCATGAGCGGCTTCCAGTCCTACATCTCTCATGCCGTGATTGAGACCCGCAAGGTCAGGCCGATGACGGAGGGAGAAATTGCATTCTCAGCCCTCATGCAGGGAGCGCTTGGCGGAGGGAAAACCGCGATTTACGCCCTGCGTCCCATCCTCTAGCGAAGAATTGTCATTACCGTACGCGGGAATTCCGACGAGGGTGTGGACGAGGCGCGGAGCGACCTTCCACACGGCTCCTGGATGCTGACCAGGCTTGTAGCCCAGCGCCTCGAGGCTTCCATGTTTCTTGGCCCTTCGCGGTATTTGGAATGCTGCCGCAGGTTCGCGGACAGTTGCGGAGCACTTAAGCTGTTCGTTAATGTTACCAGGATTCTTACCGATGCATTCCGGTTCTCAGCGATTTGTTAGTGCTGCGATTTAGGTTGCGGCGTTCACGGCGATAACACGGGTTCAAATCCCGTCGGGGACGCCAATAAAACAAACAACTTGCGGAGTTCGGACAGAAAAAACATGGGTTTGAAAAGGTTCGGTAACAAAGCCCGTGCATAAAAACCTGGTTCCGCTCGTCATTGCTTTCCTCCTTCTCAGTCCCCATAATCTGGCGCACCACCCGGCTGTGGGCATTACGCCGGACCTCGGTTGTCCCCTGCGTGTATGCGTCCATGGTCACTTTGAAGTTGGCATGGCGGAGTGTTTCCTGGATCGTCTTCACGTCCCCTCCGTTTGCCTTCATCAGTGTGCCCAGGCTATGCCGCAACGTGTACCATCCAACTGGCTCCTTGATCTTCAGGTCGTCCCGCAAAATTGGTCTGAGGTAGACCCTGTAAATCGAGTTTGGCCAATAGGGCTGTTTGCCCTTCATGGCGGGACTCGCGAAGATCCAATCGCCCGCCTGGTTGTAGGCGCAGTGAAGCCGCCATGCCCATAGAATTTGCGCGACGGCCGAATCGATTGGAACTGGCTTTCTCGAAGCCTCGGTCTTGCAGCGCTCGATTCGCTGCTTGACCACGTCGCGGATCACTTCGCCGAATGGCCTCGAGAATCGTCAGTTTTCTAAGCTGAGATTCGAAACTGACGGAATTCTCACCTCGCCTGCCGTTAAGCAAGTAAACAGGCAGAGAGCCAGTCGCCAGTTCGATTCTTGACGGATCGCTGTCGATAACTTGAACGAAGCCTCGTCTGCGCAACAGGATTTGATCGGTTGATGCCGACTTCTCCAGCCGTTGAAGGAAAACTGCATCGGTATCGGATAAGATCACGAACCGCCAAGGCAAAGAGAGAAAACTAATCAATTCTGCCGTTGGATATTCGGGAAGGGTCTCTACCCAGAGGCCAATATCCCGCGTTTCAAGTCGAGAAAGTACGCTGCGAGGAACGGTCTTTTGACTCAGTACTATGGATTCCAAGCTAAACACCTATTCGATCGAGATGCTTACAACAATATCTCAGCATGCAATTCAGTTCAAAGCGCTTGAGTCGATCTCAGCTTTTTTCAAAGAGTCTTTCAGCTCGGCGGCTTTCGCGGACTCGTTGGAGTCTGCGGGCACGGCCCGCTTGGATACACGAGCATCGCCGACTCCACTGCAAGTGGTGCGAGAATCGCCAATGCGTTCACGGAGCCGGTTCGGCTGGGCGATCGGAAGTCGCACGGGTCGCGAGATAGATGATCGACCGCGCCAATGCGGGTTCGATAAGGGGTCCTGAGGTAGCCAAAACGCACTTTTTGATGCCAATTGTGCTCTTTAGATTCAATAACTTACGGTTACTCTGGTCCCTTCCACGGAGCTTCGCTGGATGGGATATCGGTAGGCGGCGAGACGCTCTTCCGATCAGGCATTGGCCCGCTGCGGCCGGGGACCGAGCACGTACCGCCTCCTAACGCCAAGGCCTGCCTGTTCGGCTGTAGCGGCGCCTGCAATCTTCGCTGCGCCGACTACATCGAATATGTGCTGGAGAAAGAGGGCGATGTGGGCGCAGTGGTTGCTGAAACCGTGCGCAACACCGGCGTTATCCCACCACGCGATTATTGGAAAAAGGTGCGCGCAGCATGCGACCGGTATGGATCGCTGCTGATTCTGGATGAGATCC
>JBEKZG010000414.1:0-6471 GCA_049510095.1 Occallatibacter sp. | reverse complement strand
GCCCTTTGCTCCGGAGAAAGTTTGCGCTCGCGAGAGACAAACGCAGGGCTATGAAGAGCCGTGTGAATCGAGAGGTTCAAGCACGATTCCGTGAGGGCCTCGGGGTGAAATCCCCCGGGGCTGCTCGACAACACTCCGGGGGAAAGATTCGGGCATCATACGGGATTGGCTGTGCTTGCATCGGGGAAGGTCCGCACAAGTTCCGCGCTGCGTCCTCGCGACTCTTGCAAGGGCTAGAGCCCTTTCATTCTATTGGCTTTATCGGCACGACAAAATTTGTGCCCTGTTACAGAGCAAGTTGTGCAGAGATTCCCTAGTGTGGTGTCCTTGAAGGTTCATCGAAGAACAAATGCAGGTCCTTCGACTCACCACCCCCAAACTCCACCCCTCAGACGAAGACCTGTCTGCGGGGACCCCGGAACTGAAAGACGTTTGGGGCCCCGTTGGCTCAGGATGACTGTTTTATTTCTAAATGAAGTTTAGAGACAGGACACCGGAGCCTGTTTTCGCTTCGCGGGAACAGTTCTGTCAGCGAGCTTCTTTATGAGATATCCCTGGCTTTAGACCAGATGTTGGGACGGTGGTTCATGGGGGGAGTTATCCGGGTTCTGCTCGCAACTTAGTTTTAGAAAATGCTTTAGAGTTAGAGCATGGGAAGTTACTCCCCGACCCCTCCACCCAACGAAGAAGAGCTGATCCGCTGGGACGGAGATTCCAGGCCACAGATTCTTCCGCCGGGCACTGCTTACCAACCGCCGCAACCGGTTCGCCGCGAACGCAGGTCGTGGATGGCAGCGCCGGCGACTTACCTGCTGATCGGCGTCAATTGCGCGGTTTTTCTGGCAATGCTTGCCAGCCACGTTAGTTTTCTCAGCCCCTCTCCGGAAGAATTGATGCGGTTTGGAGCGGATAACGCGGGAGCGGTACTGATCAATGGAGAGTGGTGGCGGATTGTTACCGCGATGTTTGTGCACGTGGGAATTATTCACCTGGCAACAAACATGTGGTGCTTGTGGAACCTTGGTCTGTTGGCGGAACCGCTGATGGGTTCGGCCGGAGTGGCGGCGGCGTACATTCTTACCGGGGCGGCCGGCAACCTGCTATCGACCTTGTGGGGCTGGCATGAGTACCACAAGCTGGGTGGGTTTTCGGTCGGCGCGGGAGCTTCGGGAGCAGTTTTCGGAATTGCCGGAGCGCTGATTGTGCTTCTGGGATCGCCGCGGCTGCCGGTGCCACCGCAGGAATTAGGCAAGCTGCGACGGTCAGTGATCTACTTTGCGGCGATCAACCTATTGATTGGCCTGGGTACGATGGTGCCTGGGTCGCCTGTGCATATCGACAACATGGCCCATGTGGGCGGCTGCGCCTGCGGATTTTTGTTTGCCGCGCCGATGGTTCCGCGAATCGGGTCGACCAGGCAGACATTCACCCTGCGCCGCAATACCGCGGTGGGCATGGTGGTGCTGATCCTGACGCTATTTGCGTATTTTCTCGCGCAGCTTTGAATGCAGTCCAGTTGCCCGCCGCGCTAGCGGACGGCGGTGGCGGCGAATTTCTTGACCATTGCCAGCAGGAGCTTGCGGTCGCTCTCGTTGAGGTTGGACGAGTAGCGGCGGATCTGGGTGAGGAAGCGCAGTTCCTCGTCAGATAGCCTCTGGGGGTTGAACTGGTGGCCGAGGGATTCGTCGCTGAAGAACTGGGAGATGGACATGTCAAGCGCGACAGCAATTTTGGAGAGCGTGTCGAGCGATGGCACGGTGTGGCCGTTTTCCACGCGCGATAGATAGCATCGCAGGAGGCCGGTCTTCTTTTCGATATCCCCTTGAGACAGACCTTTTTGAAGCCGGTGAGTGCGAATCGTTGTGCCGATCTTCATGGTAGGAAAGAGTCCAGTCCGATGGCTGCCACCGTTTACTCACATGGCAGTAATCAATAAATGATTGACTTAATAGTTAACATGGGTGGTGGGAGATTGCAAGGTCTATTGTTACTACTTATGGGTCACCTTGGTGATGAATTGGGACGGATGCCTGGTTACGGAGAGTGAGGCCTCCGAATTACATCCGACAGACTGCGGAAAGACGATCTCGAACAGAATTTCGGAACGACATCCCTCAGTGGCTAAAGCCGCAGATTCTATCCACCATCTTGCGGCACGACTAAAGTCGTGCCCTTTCAAAGCCCGATATTTGGAACCTGTTCTAGTGTGGTGAGTCTGAAGTTCGTTGAAGAACAAATGCAGGTCCTTCGACTCACCACCCCCAACCTCCACCCCTCAGACGAAGACCTGTCTGCGGGGATCCCGGAGCCGAGAAGCGTTCGGGGCCCCTTTCGCTCCCTAATGACCGGCGTGTAAGCCCAATGGAATCAATAGCGATTTTTTCGGTCATTTCAGATGTAACTTGCAACGCAAGTCATGTTGCTCAGGATGACGGCTCATTTTATGTGATGAACTTCAGACTCAGGACACTAGTACTACAGTGTTACAAAGCCGAGGTCTGACATGATGATTTCTGCCAATGTTTTCGCGGTTTGCAGCATATGACGTTCCATCTCTGTCAACTCTCCTGATTCGGCGCAACGTGCTGATTCGACAAAACTTGAAAGTTTGTAACACTGTAGTGCTAGAGATCCTTCCGGAGATAGGCAAGGCCTTCCACGGGATTATCGTTATAGGGCGCGCAGGGTTCGAAACCGAGGTCAAGATAGAGGCGGTGGGCCGCGGCCATGGAAGCCGGGGCTGTGTCAAGAAAGACGGCCTTGCGGCGGGCAGCGACGGCACGGTCGAGGACGTCCTGGGTGAGCGCGCGGCCGAGGGCGATGCCTCGCGCAGCAGGGCGAACCCAAAGGCGCTTGAGTTCCCATGCATCCGGCGCGACCGACTCAGGAATTGTGCGCCAGGCGATGAATCCGGCGGGTAGGCCGTGCGCATGGGCTATAAGGCAGCCGCCGCCCTGCTCATGGTAAGAGAGTGGGAGACGGGCGGCTTCTTTCTCAAGGGAACCGAAGCAGAAGCGGGCCGCACCGGGCTGATCGATGACAAAGCGGCCGTAATCAAGGAGCAGATGACGTGCCTGATCGAGGGTAGCGCCAGTGGTAGCGGCTGTGATTTCTTCCAGATAGAATGGGCGGGACGTCGTCACTCGCGTGTACCTACTCAAGTTTACGACGGGACGCGAGGGATGAGTGAGCGTAAACCTTCGCGACCTGTGGACCGTCTGAACTGGTACGAGCGCGAAATGCCAGGGAGCCTGAATGCGGCAAGCAGCCATGCAGTGGGCAGTAGCGATAGGGGTTTTTGCGGCTGGAGGCATGGTGGCATCGGCGCAGGCGCCTGCGCCGATGCCAACAACAACGCCAGTTCCAGCGCAAAGTTCGCTGCCAGCTAACGGGGCCGCGAGCACTACAACAGGCGGACAGGCGCTGGTGGCGGAGGTAACCGGCGGGCGGCTGCACGGCGTGGTGAAGAGCGGAAACGTTCCGCTGCCGGGCGTGACGTTGACGGCGCAAAACACGCTGACGGGCAAGAAGTATTCGACCACGACGGACATAAACGGCGCGTGGTCGATGAATATTCCGCAAAATGGACGTTACGTGGTGCGGACGCAGTTTGCGGCGTTTGCGGTGGGATCGCGAGAAGCGGTGCTGAATGCAGCGAGCCACGACCAGACGGTGACGTTCGGGCTGATGCTTGCGTCGCGGGCGGCGGCACAACAGGCGAGCGAGACAGCAAGTCAGCAGGCCAGCGAGTCGGCGATAAGGCAACTTGCGGGGAATGCGCCGCAGAGCCTGAGCCTGATGAATGCATTGAGTGCCGATACCGATACGCAGGCTGGAAACACGGGAGCGAACGGCTCGGCGGGGGCAGCGCTGCCGTCGGCGGCGACAAGCTCGGACTTTGGCGGAGATTCAGTGGCTATCAGCGGTGCGTCGGGCCAGGTGAGCCAGTTGGCCGGCGTAGACATGGATCGTATTCGGGATGCGATTGAGACCTATCGCGCGCAGAACCCTGGCCAGAATGGGCCGGGCGGCGCGGGAATCTTTGCAGGGGCGCTGGGGGGTGGGGGATTCGGCGGCGGTGGGTTTGGCGGCGGCGGCTTTGGTGGTGGAGGGTTTGGTGGCGGCGGGAGGGGCAACTTTCGAGGATTCGATCCCAGCCAGCCGCACGGGGCCATTTTCTGGTTCGGGACCAACTCGGCGCTGAACGCGGAACCTTTCGCACTGAACGGTCAGCAGCAGGAACAGCCTCCCTCAGGGAGCAACCGCTTCGGGATCACTTTCATGAGCGAGCCGTATATTCCGAAGCTAACGAAACCGAGCGGCAAGGATACGGTGTTCTTTACCCTTTCCGGCCAGCGCAGTTCGAGCCCGACAGATTACTACGAGACGGTGCCGACGGATGCGGAGAAGGCGGGGGACTTTTCGGCCACGGGGCTTCCAGCGATTTACGATCCGACTACGTTCCAGCAATTCTCATCGAATGGCGCAACCAACGTGATTCCGGTGTCGCGCATTTCACCGCAAGCCGCGGCGCTGCTGAAGTACTATCCCGAGCCGAACCTGACAGGTGGAACGGGAGACAACACCTATAATTATCACGCACTGACGACAGCGCAGACGAACACGACTCAGGCGGGCGTGCGCTACATGCGCAGTCTTGGCAAAGGCGCAACGCTTCCGACGGGTGGGGGACGCGGAGGCGGGCGCAGGAACCAGAATCAGGGACTGCGGCAGAGTATCAATCTCAACTACAACTGGAGCGAGTCGGCATCGGACGCTGTGAACTTTATTCCCGTGTTGGGCGGCAAGAGCAGTTCAAACGCAAACTCCGTACAGGCCGGCTACACGGTGGGTTACCACAAGATTACGAGCATCTTCAACGCCAACTGGAATCGGAGCACCAGCCAGACGACCAATTACTTTACCAATGGAGTGGATATCGCGACCGAACTCGGCATCCTTGGCCCGAACGGAACTGCGCTGAATATAAGCCCTCTGGATTACGGGCTGCCCGATGTGAATCTGAGCAATCTTAGCGGGCTCAATGAGCAGGGCCCGAGTTTCTCGATTGCGCAAACTACCTCTCTTTCCGAAACGCTGAGCTGGATCCACGGCAAGCACAATCTGCGTTTTGGTGGCGACTATCGGCGCGTGCACCGCGACTTGCTGTCCGGCTCGAATGCCAATGGGAATTTCACCTTCAGCGGCTTGTTTACCGAAGACGCGAATGGAGACCAAACAACCGGTTCTTCGCTGGCTGATTTTCTGCTGGGACTGCCGCAGGAATCGACGATTGATTCGTCGGTGACGAAGGCTTATCTGCGGGACAACGTAATGGATGCCTTTGCGCAGGACGACTGGCGCGTGCTTCCTTATCTGACGCTGAACTATGGGGTGCGCTACGAGTTTTATGCGCCATACACCGAGAAATACGGGCACCTGGCATTTGTGGATACCAACCCAAGCTCCGGCTTCACCGGCGAGACCGAAGTGGAAGCCGGGACTGTTGGCCCATTTAGCGGCACACTGCCGGATTCGCTGGTGTTTCCGTTCCGCACGGCATTTGCTCCGCGGATTGGTCTTGCGCTGCGCGTTCCCAAGCTGAAGCAGACCGTGGTGCGGGCTGGATTCGGAACGAACTATTC
Source organism: Occallatibacter sp. (assembly GCA_049510095.1). GTDB lineage: Bacteria > Acidobacteriota > Terriglobia > Terriglobales > Acidobacteriaceae > Telmatobacter. The sequence goes on along the minus strand of JBEKZG010000414.1, from coordinate 826 downwards.
GGTAGGGCAGTATGCCGGCATCGCAACGACCATGGCTCTGCAACCTCCCTTTGCAAACGAGCAGACGAATGAGGAGTCAATCGGGAACTCGCCTTCGTCGGCTTGCGCGCGCACAACGCCGCCAACCTGCTTTACGCTGGCGGACGGGTTTCCCGCACCGAATACAACCGGCAACTATGCGATTGAGCCGCACTACCCGCTGCCCTACGTTTCAGCGTGGAACCTGGATGTGCAGAAGACGCTGCCGTTCGGCATCGTGATGAACCTTGGCTACAACGGATCGAAGGGCGACCACCTTAATATGAGGAGCGCGCCGCGCGCCGTGCCCGGCAGCCCGAACACCGATCCGTCGAACCTGGTGTTCACTTACAGCCAGGCGGAGGCCTTCTCCAAGATGAGCGCGGGGACGGTGCGCATGAACAAGCGGCTTTCTAAGGGCATTGCGCTGGGAGCCAACTACCAGTATTCGCATTCGATTGACGATGCGGGTTCAGTAAACGGGACGTCGGCGGTGGTGGCGCAGAACTGGCAGGATCTGCAGGCTGAGGCGAGTAACTCGAGCTTCGACATTCGCCACCAGGTGAGCGGGACTTATCTCTATGAGTTACCTTTCGGCAAGGACAAGTTCTGGGTTACCACTGGCGTTGGTTCGCACATTCTTGAGGGGTTTTCAATCTCCGGAAGCTATAACTTTGCTACCGGCGGATGGCTTACACCGAGTTATGCGGCGGCTAAGTCGAGCATCGCGTGCGGGACGGCAGGTTCTTTGCGGCCGAACTTGACGGGAGTTTCGGTGACCGCCGGCGGCGGATCGGAGAATGAGTGG
>JBEKZG010000413.1:0-5346 GCA_049510095.1 Occallatibacter sp. | reverse complement strand
GACAAGTAGCTGCGTTGCGTGTCGGGCCATGTTCCTCCTTCAATCTCACCAAAGCGCCTCCAGTGAATCTCGGCCGGATTGCCGTTCTGCTCATTGCAGGCAATCTCGCAGGAGCGGCAGCCGATGCACTTGGTCATGTTGAAGTGAAATCGATACTGTTCACCCTCCTCCAATGCGCGCTTTGGAATGAGACCAGGCGCAGGGATCGGAGGCCATTGCAATACACGCGCGGAAGCGACCAGATCAAAGATCGAGTCTCGGCCAGGCTCTGGCGCTTCAGAGGTCAGACGCACCAGTCCGTTGGCATCGGCGGTCAATGCGCGTTCGTGGAGTGGCAAGGCCATGCTGGGTCTCTGTTCTCGTCCGGTTGTGCTTCAGTTGCTTTTATCAGGCTTGCTGAGACGTCAATACACATCGCGGTGGTAGCGGTCGAGTTCCATCAGCGAATTGACATATTCTTCAGCGGCCTCGGTGCTCATGCCTCCTTGTGCCGCGACGATGGTCAGGATGGCTGCATGAACATCCTTGGCCATCCGGGAAGCATCGCCACACACGTACACGCTTGCTCCCTCCTGCAGCCAACTCCAGAATGTATGCGCTTGTTCCAGCATCCTGTCCTGCACGTAGATCTTGCAGTCCTGGTCGCGAGAGAACGCCGTATCGAGACGGGTGAGATGCCCATCCGCCTGCATGGCTTCAAGCTCATCGCGATAGAGATAGTCCGTAGAGGCGCTACGTTCGCCAAAGAAAAGCCAGTTTCGACCAGACGCGCCCATTGCTCTGCGTTCATGTAGAAAGCCGCGAAAAGGCGCAATGCCCGTGCCGGGGCCGATCATGATGATGGGAGCCGAAACTTTTTGTTCGGTTGAATGTAGATTGGCAGACGATCCGACACCGAAGCACGATCAGCGAAGAGGGTCGAGCAAACACCGCCGCGCTCGCGGTTGTGCGCGTGAAAGCGAACAACCGCAACGGTAGTATGAATTTCTCCTGCATGGGCAGCGGGACTGGAAGAGATCGAATAGAGACGCGGCGTGAGTTTGGGCAGCATGGCGACTAGGTCAGCCGGATCTTCGATGACTCCTGGGAATTCGAGCAACAGATCAATCAGTCCCCGGTCGTAGACATAGCTTTCGAGCCGAGCTTGATGTTCAGGAGCAAGCATGTCAAGAAGCATTGAGCACTGGCCGAGCTTTGCATATTCAGTCAGTATCTTGCGATCGAGACGGGTAATTTGCCGGTGGTGCGTAAGCGCGTCATGGAGGGTCGTTGTTTCAGGCTTGCCGCAGGCAACCTGTTCTTTGCCGTTAAAGCGAGCGCATTGCAGAATCTCGGCAACAAGGTTGAGATCGTTCTTGGGAATGATGAAGGGTCGCCTTGCTCGATTCCTTGTGCGTCAGGTGTTTCTTGTCCACAACGGGCGCAAACACGGGGTTGCCGCGTGTAAATGCCATTGCGGGAGATGGCTTGGGATCAGTGGAAGCCGGACTTGAAACCGGTTCAATTGGGTTGTGTCCGTTGCCGATCTCTTGCAGCCGGGGGATCAGAGATGCTTTCCATTGCGTGAAAGGCTCGTCCACTTCTACATCGCATTCGACCCGATTGCAGATGCGGTTAGCCCCCAGTGCAGCCAGCTTGGTGTCAAGGTCAACGCCGAACTTGCAGAAATGCTCGTAGTGCCGATCACCGAGCGCGAATACTGCATAGGACAGCTTGTCGTAGCGGGGGAAGCGTTCCAGGCAAAGCTCCTCATAGAAGGGCTGCACTCCATCCGGAGCTTCGCCTTCGCCATAGGTGCTTGCGATGAGGAGGGCGTATTTCTCCGCGGCCAGAGCTGCCGGCGTGTAACCGACAAGCCTGGCCACAGCAGGCACGTGTCCCTGGGCTTTCAGTTCCTTCGCGAGTTTGCGTGCGAGGCCTTCAGCGGTGCCGGACCGCGATGCATAGAGGACGGCGATGCGATGCGAGGTCATCCCTTCTTTTGTGAGGGCTGCAGGCGCTGAGGAGAAGATGCCAGCCAACATGCCATTCAGCCAGGCACGCTGTTCTGGCGTGAAGGGTGCATTCTCCGGAATATAGGGAACCGTTGTTCTCATGGCTATGCCTGCTCCTTTGCTGTGCAGAAGGACTTGAGTTCCGCAATGCTGTGCCGGCGGCTGAAGTCCAGGAAGGTCTCGCTTGCGGCGCGCCGCTCCATGTATGCACCGAAAAGTCGCTCCATGATTGGAGGTAATTGGCTGTAAGGGATGGCGGCAATCAATTCGCGCGCGAGGTGTTGATCCTGATCGGAGCCGCCGCCAATGAAGACCTGGTAACCCTCTTCGTCAGATACCTTTGTGCCCAGCAGGCCGATATCGCCAATGTAGTGCTGCGCGCAGGAGTGGGGGCAACCGGTCACGTGCAAATTGACCGGCTGCTCGATTTTGAATCACGAATCCAACAGATTGGCGAGTTCAACCGCATGGGCCTTCGTGTCAGAAGCCGCATAGCGGCAGCCGCGATTGCCGGTGCATGCGACCGTTCCGGTCAACACAGCGCCGGCAGTGCAATCCAGACCGGCCGCGCGGATGGCCTCCATTGCTTGCTCAAGATTCTCTGTAGAGATATTGGGGATAAGTAGGTTTTGCCAGACGGTCAACCGCATTTCGCTGCTTCCGAATCGATCAGCGGTCTCGGCGAGGATGTGCATCTGCTCCGCCGGAAGGCGCCCAACCGGGACTGAGATTCCAATGTAGTGCAAACCCGGCTGCAACTGCGGATGTACGCCGATGTGGCCAGCTCGATCAATCGGATTGCGCGGCTCGCAGTCCGCCGCAGGAAAGCGAATGATCGGAAAGGCGAGATGCTTTTCGGTTTCTTCGAGGAATTTGTCTACGCCCCAACGATCTATGAGGTATTTCAACCGCGCCTTCTTACGATCTGTGCGGTCGCCGTTTTCACTGAAGACGCGAATCATAGCGGCGGCCAAGGCCACCGTCTGCTCGGGACGCAGCAACAAACCGCAATCTGTGGCGAATTGCTTGTGCCCTGTGATTCCGCAGAGCAGTACGCGGAAGTAGACTCCGGCGGGAATGCCGCGGCCTTCGCCTACGCGCGTCGCAACAAATCCGATGTCGTTCGTATCTGCAACCACACTGACCGCGCCGCCATTGTCGAAGGCTACGTTGAACTTCCTGGGTAGCCCGTACATGTCGCGCGAGTTCAGAATGTAGTTGTGCAGCGCTTCGGCCAGTGGAGCAACGTCGTAGAGTTCAGTCGGATCAAGCCCAGTGATCGGCGACGCGGTGATATTGCGAATATTGTCGGCACCAGAACCACGGGAACTCATGCCAAGCGTTTGCACTTTCGTGAGTACGCGCACGATGTCTTTGGGCTGAAACTCGCGAATCTGCAGGTTGGCGCGCGTGGTCAGGTCAGCGCGTCCGGAGCCCCACTCAGATGCCATTTGCGCGAGGCCGTGCATCTGGCGTGCCGTGAGAATTCCGCCGGGAACCCTCATGCGCAGCATGAAGGAGTCCTGCGCCGGCGCTACATAAAACAGTCCGTGAAACTTGAATCGAAACAGATCGTCTGCTGCGGGAGCCCGGTTCTCGTCGGCATGGGCAAGTAGTCTGTCCCAAATGTCGAGTGGATTCTGCTTATACTTCCACAATTCCTCGCGGCAGAGATCCGAGACAGGTGTCCCGTGATAGGTCTCTTCCGGCCATTCCGCTTGATTGGCAGTGCCGGAGGCAGGATCGCAGGTGATGAGGCCCGAACCCGCCTGATCGACAAAGGGCTGTGTTCCTCGTGGCATTGCGCCCGCGAAGAAGCCCAGAAGATATTGCTTCTGCTCTACTGTGAATTCCGCTGAATTGGTTGCTGATAATACTTCAATTCCATGTCCTTTGGAACACTCGCAGCCATATCAATTCGGCAGCAATGTTCGGTTGATCGTCGATTTGCGCACATGCGCAGATCGACATCGAGACTTCGGTGAACGCCGCAGGCAATGCGGAAGATTCACGCTCGTCAAGGAGCATGGAATTAAGGATTGTGACTTTCTAGAGGCCAACACAGCATGGTGCGGGCTTTGGGGAAGCCGGGGGACAAGGGGATCCCCGTGACTTGTCCAGATAGTAGCGCATTCAGCATAAAGATCAAGTAAGAAACGGAGCTTTTCTTCCTTTTTCCCTCAATCTTGCGATATGAACTATCCGTGTCTAGAATCAGAGCATCCGGCATCGCAATTCGCCAGTTTCCCCGGATTTTGCGTGATCGCCTTGGACGAGGCTGCCGGCGCAACTCGAGACAGTCATAGTCAGTTTCAGAAGCGCACTGGATTCGTGCCGCGCTTGGAGAGTGCATTTGGCTCATGCAAACTTCAGGGGACTGCGGGTTCTTTCACTCGAGTCCCGTCGTTCGATCGAGGTCGCCAAACTCATCCGCACGTATGGCGGAGAGCCATTTCTTGTGCCGTGCATGCGCGAGATTCCCCTTTCGTCCAACACAGGCGCGCTGGCCTTTTCCGATGCATTGCTGCGCGGCGAGTTTGACCTCGTTGTCTTTTTCACTGGCATCGGAGTTCGCGCTTTGGTTGACACGGTTGCCACAAAGCACGACCGTGAAACGTTTCTCGAAGCTCTCCGAAAGATCAAAGTAGCCGCTCGCGGCCCGAAACCATACACAGTATTGCGAGAACTCAAGGTGCCAGTTACCGTGACAGCTCCCGAGCCTGCAACCTGGCGGGAACTAATGCAGGTGATCGAGGAGGAGTTCGGCCCTTCGTTGGCGGGGATGCGGGTCGCCGTTCAGGAGTATGGGGCTTCCAATCCCGAATTCCTGATGGATCTTACCTTGAAATGTGCTTCTGTCGTCAAGGTCCCGGTTTATCAGTGGGCCTTGCCGGAAGACTTGGCGCCTCTGGAAGAATGCGTGCGGGGAATTGCTCGCGGCGCCTACGATGTCTTGCTTTTCATGACGGCCGTGCAGGTGATTCATCTCTTCCAGGTTGGAGAGCGGATGCAATGTGTGGCCGCGATGCGTGCTGGACTGCTCTCCATGGTCATCATCTCAATTGGGCCAACCACTACAGAGGAGTTGACGCATTATGGAATCACACCCGACTTTGAGCCTTCCCGCCCCAAAATGAGTTTCATTGTCAACGAGGCCGCGCAGTATTCGGGGAAAGTTCTTGAACAGAAGCGCGGTGGTGAGGCTCTGAAGGCCTCACCCATTTCGATTCCGGAGACAGCGGCAGACCCAGTTTCGTCGCCAACTGCCTCAAGAGACCAAAACAGACCGACTGTGCCCAGGATAGCACCATCTACACCCACCATGGCTGGCTTCCGCGATGGTCTTGCGCAG
>JBEKZG010000412.1:0-3983 GCA_049510095.1 Occallatibacter sp. | reverse complement strand
GCGCAGGCGGCCGCCGCCGGGCATGGCCTCCTTGGCGTTGAGGAGCAGATTCAAGAAGACCTGCTGCAGCTTGCCGGAGTTGCCGTGGATGGGAGGCAGACCCTCGTTCAAATCCAGGTCAACGAGGATTTGCGCCGTCCTGAATTGATGTTCAAGGAGAGAGAGCGTATCGCGAATCACCTGATTCAGGTCGGTGTCACGGAATTCGGTGGTGGAAGTGCGGGAGAAGTTGAGAAGGCCATTGGCAATTTCCGCGGCGCGGAAGCTCTGCTGGGTAATTTTCTCAAGGACCGGGCCGAACCGGGCATCGCCTTTGAATTGCTTGGAGAGCATTTGCGCGTAGGAAGAGATGACGGCCAGGGGGGTGTTGATTTCGTGGGCGACGCCGGCGGCGAGCAGACCGATGGAACTGAGCTTATCAGCCTGGGCTAGCTGGGTTTCAAGGGAGACGCGCTCGGTGATGTCGTCGACTAGGATGATGCGGCCGACGGAAACAAAGTCGCGTGAGAGCAGCGGGGCGATGGCGATGTTGGCGGTGCGCAGTTCGCCGGCGCGGGTGGTGAGGCGGAACTTGTAGAGATGGTGGACGCCGGGCTCGTTGCGGAAACCTTCAAGGGCGTCGACAAACTGGGTGGGGAAGACGGCGCTCAGCGGCTGGCCCAGCGCTTCAGAGCGGCTGAACGCGTACATGGCTTCCATCTGGGCATTCCAGCTCTCGATGCGATCTTCGAGATCGACGGCCAGGATGCCGACGTTAATGGATTCGACGATGTTTTCGTTGAATTCCTTGAGCCGCTCGAACTCGCTGATCTTCTCCTGAAGGAGGGAATAGAGGCTGGCGTTCTGGATAGCGATGCCGATGTAGCTGGCGAGGGACTCAAGCAGTTCGACATCTTCAGAAGAGAGGAAGTCGCCGCCGATGGTGCGGCCGAGGCCGATGACGGCGATGGTGCGCGTTGTTGAACCATCCTGAACGCGGCAGGGGAGATAGTAATTGAGGTCGAGAAGGGCGGCGGTGCGCTGCTGATTTTCAGGTAAATGCAGGGCGGCCTGCGCGTTTTCAAAGAAGATATGCGAGTGATCCGTGGCCTGATCGAAGTCGAGGAAACCGAGGGCTAGTTGCTGGTGCGGCGCACGAGCCTCGGAAGGCAAGCCGTGGGAGGCGGCGAGACGCAGACGGCCGGATGTTGCTGAAATCTGGTTGGAGTTCTGGCTGGATGCCTGGCCGGACTCCGGGGCCATGAAGATTGCAACGCGGGCTACGAGCAGGGTGCGCGGCAAGCGTTCGACGATGGAGGAGAGCAGGGCTTCGAGGTTGGTTTCAGAACTGAGGCTGCGGCCGAACTCGACCAGGGCTTTGCGGTAGTCGTAGCGATGGCGGTCAAAGGCCCGGTCGACCCAGCCCTGGATGCGCCGCTTGAGGGGATCGAAGATGGCGGCGAGCAGAACGATGGTGATGCCGAGTCCCCATTCGCGGACGGCCGCGGGCATGCCGTTGTGGGCAAGGACCGCGATGACGGCGATGGCGCCGTAGGAAGCACCGAGCATGAGGCCGGTGGCCAGAGTGTAGGCCACGCCGCGCTTGAAGATCAGGTCAGTATCCATCAGCCGGTAGCGGACGATGGCCCAGGCGAAGGTGAGCGGCAGGAAAACCAGGAACAGTGCCGCCACATTGGAGAGCTTACCGGGGATGGGTACGTCGAAGATGAAAAGAACTGCGTAGAACGTGAAGGGGACGATGGCCAGCAGTGCGCCACGCGTGAGCCACTTCAATTGCTGGCGTTGCAGGGGCGTGTTGGCGAGCCGGTAACTGCGCACGAAGAGGAGGGCTGCTCCCACGTAGAATGCGGCGACATACCCGGTCGACCATTGATTCAGGCTATGCAGAAGCAGTCCGGTTGCCTGGCGCGTTGTGAGGGACCAGATCCAGAGACCGAGCAATGCGGCTCCGGGCGCGTAGACGAAGGGCAGCAAGACGCGGCGGCGGACGTTCTTGAGCCGTTCTTCGGGAAAGCTGAGGGCAAAGTGCAGGAAGAGGGCAGGCTGGAGCGACTCGGCCAACACATTGCACCAGAAGACGCCCCAATCCAGAACATCGAGCTTGCCGGTGTATTTGAGGGCGTACAGGGCGAAGGAGGCCAGGCAGAAGAGGTAGAAGTGCGTGGCGCGCGGAGCGGTCCAGCGGCGGAAGAGGACGTAAATGCCGATGGCGAGGTAGATGACACCGATGATGCGCAGGCCAAGCTGCAGGCTTTTGTCCGCCGGCTCGAGAATCACCACTACAGGCGTGTCCAAGGCAATGCCGCCGCGGGTGATGGCGTAGCTCGCCTTGCCATAGGGACCGGTGTCGTATTTAATTCGCTCCAGATCGGCCACGGTGATGATAGTGGCGTAGCTGGCTTTTGGGAGCAGAGCCTTTGGCTGGATGCCAGTCCGCGGACTAGGGTTAACGGCGAGCCGGTCGACGCCGGGAAGCAGGTCTTGCTCTTCCAGATCGGAGCCGCCATTCCGGCCGTTGCTCTGGGCAGGGGTGTCCGGAAGAACCTGGGCGCCCGTCAGCAGGTCGTGAGGCTGGATGCCGGCGCGCTGGCCTGGCATGTCGGGAAGTACTTTTTCGGCTTCAAGGCCGCCCGGTACTTCGCGCCACCAGACGCCATCATCCGGTTGCTGGAAATGATTCTCTTCCTGCAGATTGAGGACGGCCAGCACGAACAGGGCTGCCGTGACCACAGCCAGCAAGGTCGCCTGCAAGCGTTTGAAGAGATTCGAATCCATTGGGGACACTCTTACATCATCCGAAATAGGGAGCGATTCAATTGATACTCTTGCACGTTGGATGCCATGTGCAAGAAATGGGGTTACCGGGGTAACGAACGTCAGCAATCAACAGAGAATACGCGAGATAGAGACGCGAAGTTCCGGGGAAAGTCACCAGAGGCGGGATGATTTTCTGGAATCTATGCAGAAAATGGTAGGCGGTATACAGAGGAAAGGATAGGTATATGGAAATTGGTAGCTCTTTGATGGAAGGAGATTTAGTGAGCTGGGACACAGCGTATTGCCTAACTATCAACTGATTTGAGAAGGATCTTGTGTGTTTTCAAAGCTGGCCGTACGTGGCTTTCGGTCCGTGCTTCCTCTGGTAGTGGTGTTCGGAAACGCACACCGGGATTGCGGAATCGGACGGTCCGGATGGGTCGTATTCGAGGCGGAGCAGAACGGTGTGGAAGGCCAGGCGGGCGATGTACTCAAGGACATCGGCGTGCTCGACGGCTTCGGCGACGGATATTCCCCAGGCGAAGGGAGCGTGGCCGGCGACCAGGACTCCGGGAACGGCGATGGGGTCGAGATTGCCGTCGCGGAATCGTTGAGCGATGACTTCGCCGGTATTGCGGACGTATGCCTCGGCGACTTGCCTGGCGGTGAGGGGATCGGTGACAGGAACGGGGCCGTGAAAATAGTCGGCGTGGGTGGTGCCGAGGCAGGGGATGGGGCGGCCTGCCTGCGCCCACGAGGTGGCAAACTCAGAGTGGGTGTGGACGATGCCGCCGATTTGCGGGAAGGCGCGGTAGAGGAGAGTATGTGTATCGAGATCGCTGGAAGGGCGCAGGGAGCCTTCGACGACTTTGCCGTGGATGTCCGTAACGACCAGATCGGCGGCGGTGAGCGCTGCGTAGTCGACACCACTTGGCTTGATGACGACTAGAGGTTCGTGACTGGAGCCGTCGATACCCAGGCGATCAATGCCGCTGGCGTTGCCGAATGTGTGGGGCGCGAGTCCGCGACGGGCAATTTCTTTGTTGGCGTGAAGTACCTGTTCGCGGAGGACGGGCAAGAGCATGGCTAGCCCAGTTTACCTTTAATGGAAGGCGGAATGGAGGCGCGATGAAAGTCCTGTTCATTGGAGGGACCGGAAATATCAGCACCGCTGTGACGAAGCTGGCGGCTGAGCGGGGTATTGAATTGACGTTGCTGAGGCGCGG
>JBEKZG010000411.1:0-4003 GCA_049510095.1 Occallatibacter sp. | reverse complement strand
CTTGGGCGTTGGTCTCTTCCTGCCCTTTCAGCATGTCTGAAGATTGCACTTCGTTGTTCTTCTTGTTACCCAGCGCGGCAAACAGCAATGCAGGATCGTCGGTGAACCCCTGGATAAAATGCAGCCCCTTGCCCATGGTGAATATCGCCATGCGCGACCCCGGCTTCAGATCCTTCAGAAATTTCATCGCCTGCTGGTGGACATAGGTCTGGCTTTCAACCCGCGTGTTCAGCGAGTCGAGCAGCAAGACGTTGACCGCGGCAGGCTGCGGGAACGGAGAGAAGTTGCTGAAGACATCTGGCGGAAGCTTGGGCATCTCTTTGGGCGCGGCAGGCGCTCCCGCATGCTCTTCAAAAAAGCCGATTGACTGCAGTTTGCCTTGCTCGGTTATCGCAAAGGCGTCCTGCTTCAGCCCGGTTACCGGCTTGCCGCTCTTGTCGGTCACCACCACATCCACCAGCACCGCCCGGCTATTGATGCGAAGGGTTGATGAGGACGTGTTCGTGTCTGTCGCCACGGCTTGCGGCAACAGTGGATGAGTAAGAACGATCAGGGTGATGCAGAAGGTGCACGTGCGAGACATTTCAAACGCTCCCCGAAACAGGCAATCTTACATCGCCCGAGGCCTCAGACAATGGCGCACCGAACATCGCCGGTATGATGTCCTGCGTCGCGGTAAGCATTTGACGCCCGGTATCCCCGGCCTGGTTAGCACAGATTTTTTGAAAGAATGAATTGCCTGGGGCTTATCGCCTCTTGCAACGAGTGTTTCCGCGGACTGGGAAGGGCTCTGCCGCCCCCGTGGTGGACAACGGGATAGCGATCTGTGAGGTGCGATAGAGTTGTGGGGTGACCGTCAATCTGATTTGGATTACGCTGCTGGTGAAACTGGGCGTGGTGGCATCGGTGGCCAGCGTGCTGGCGCGGGTGACTACCTTCCGGCGGCTGTTCTTTGCGGAAAGACGGACTCCGCGGCAGACGCTTGTGTTGCTGGCGTTCATTGTGGTGCCGCTGACGCTGGGGGTCTTGATCCGGATCAGGGTGCAGAACTTTCTGGCCGCGGATATCTCGTTTGAGACGGTGATTCTACTGGGGCTTTTGCTGGGGCCGGTTTGGGCGATGGTGGGCGGCGCGGTGCTGTCGCTGCCGGCGGTGTTTCATCACGAGTACCTGGCGCTGCCGGTGAATGTGGCGCTGGGCCTGGCGTGGGGTTTGCTGGGGCGGTTTGTGGGCAAAGAGGAGATCTGGTCGTTTACACCGTTTATCGACCTGAGCCTTTATCGCTGGGTGCGGCGCAATCTGCGACAGCCGCGCATCGATCGGCAGTTTCTGATGCTGTTTCTTATAGTGGCGGCGGAGGCGGGCCGGACGTGGCTGGCCCGGGCTTTTCCTCACTGGCTGTTTGCGCTGCTGGCGCCACAGTGGTGGCTGCAGGTGCTGGTGTGGCTGTGCGCGCCGATTGTGGTGGGGATTGCGCTGAAGGTTTGGAATACGCTGCGCGTGGAGTTGAAGCTGGAGGAACAGAAGCGATTGCTGCTGGAGGCGAGGCTGGATGCGCTGCAGCGGCAGATCAATCCGCATTTCCTGTTCAACACGCTGAACTCGATTGCTTCGCTGGTGCGGTTGAAGCCGGAAATGGCGCGAGAGATGACGGTGAAGCTGGCCAACATTTTGCGCGCGCTGCTGAAGGACCACGACAGCTATGTGCCGCTGAAAGAGGAATTGAGTTTTACGGACGATTACCTGGACATTGAGGTGGTGCGTTTTGGCGCGGATAAGCTGCGGGTGGAAAAAGAGATTGATCCGCGGACGCTGGCGGTGATGGTGCCGAGCATTTTGCTGCAGCCGCTGATTGAGAACAGCATCAAGCATGGACTTGAGCCGCGCCTGAAGGGCGGTACGGTGACGCTGCGGAGCCGGCTGGATGGAGACCGGGTGGTGATTGAGGTGGCGGATGACGGCGTGGGGATCGGTAGCAGGCCTTTGTCGTCGCTGCCGCGCACGGGCGCGGGAATTGGCATGAAGAACGTGCAGGAGCGGCTGGAGGTGCTCTACGGGGACAAGGCCCGATTCAACGTGGTGAGCAATCCGGGGCGGGGCACGCTGGTTTCGATTGAAATTCCGTCGGGCTTGCCGGATACACTTTAGGGCCGGATATGCCGTAGGTATGAGGGGGTTGTTCCGGCGGACTATCAGATTTGAGCTACAACACGCTCGAGGATTGCGGCCGCTTTCCGCAAGATGGCGCGCTCGCTGAGGGACAGCGCGGCGATTTGGCTGGCTAACCCACTTACGCGCCGCTTGCGGCCCCGCATGAGCAGCTTCCTGCCCGCGGGAGTGGCTTCAATATAGGTACTGCGGCCGTCCTTTGCATTCTTTTTGCGGACGACAAGCTGCTGCCCGGCGAGGGCATCGACGATCCGCGTCATGGTGGGCGGACGGACCTGCTCGGCTGTGGCGAGATGGCCCAGAGTTATGGGGCCGGCAAAGACTATGACGGAAAGGGCGGACAGGCGCGGGGCATTGAGGCCGCTCTGCTCATCTTCCCTGCGGAGTTTGCGGAGCAGGTGGATGGCGCTGGAATGGATTTGGCCGGCAATATTCTGGGAATTCTCTGAAATTCTGTTTGTCATGGCGGAGCGATCTTATGATATATCGTTAGCTGAGCTAATTAAAAGGAGCTTTCCCATGACTGCTGATGCAACCGCCAACACCGCCGCAACCGAAGCAGGTGTGCACTTCGACCGGATCGGACAAATCGCGATCACGGTGAGCGATCTGGCTTGTTCGAAGGATTTCTACCAGAACACGCTGGGGATGAAGTTTCTGTTCGACGCAGGGAATATGGCCTTCTTTCAATGCGGGGATATACGGTTCATGATCGGGCTCTCAGAAGAACCGGTGGCTGCGGGCGGGACGATTCTTTACTTCCGGGTGCAGGATATTCACCGGACCTACGCCGTGCTGAACGAGCAGGAGGTGACGTTCACGCATCCTCCGCACCTGGTGGCGAAGATGCCTGACCACGACCTGTGGATGGCGTTCCTGAACGACCCTGACGGGAACATGCTGGGCATGATGAGCGATATTCCGCGCGGCTGAATTGGAGCCGGTTGAATGCGGATGGTGTGTTCAGGCAGGGGTGGTGTTCGCCGGAGCCGTGCTGGAAGGGGCAGCGGCGCGCATCTTGACGCGGGCGATCATCCACTGCTCATATTCGTCTTTCACGGTCGTTCCAGCTTTTACCTTGCGTGGGTCACGCTTGCTGAGATAGGCGAGCCACTCATCGTATTCTTCGGCGGTGGCGGTGGCGGTGGCGGCAGCGGCCTCCTTGGCGAGGGCTTCGTCTTTGGCGCTGACGACCGGGGCCTTATGCGAGAGTTGGCTGAAAATCAAGTTGCGTTCGACAACCGCCAAGCATGCGCTGGCGAAGCGAAGAAGGATGAGGATCATGATGGTTGTGTTCATCACTCCCCAAGTGAACGTAACGATGACGGCAAGAAAGCACACGTGGGTGACGGCGGCGGTAAGGATGGAGGGGTAAACGCCCTTTGGGCGTTCCGCCTTGATGACGAGCCAGGCGAGGAAGAGGTGGTAGAGGAGGAGAACAAAGGTGTAGCTGACCCACGGGCCTGCCGGCAGAAGACTCGAGACCAGATATGCGACAAGGGCGGAGATCAGGTATGCGACGAGGTCCGCACCATTGACAAACTTGGCGAATAGCTTAACCAACGACATTATGCCCATAACTTCCTCCTTACCTGGAGTTACATGGCGCGGTCAAAATGTATGACGTATGACACGATGATGCTACTGGTTGCCTCGGAAGTCAAGTGAATTGATATGAAAGACAACGCAGAGAGCCGGATTGCACCAGCTTGGTGAGAGTGGATCGTCGTGAGTTATGGACGGCGAGTTAGTGCGTGGATGCTGATTTATCTCCGCGTGTGGCTTTCAGACAGAGCGAGGACCGCATAACTGGTAGCGGCGTCGCTCATGAACT
>JBEKZG010000410.1:0-4005 GCA_049510095.1 Occallatibacter sp. | reverse complement strand
CGGCGAGTGCGAGGGCTATGTTGTCGTGATAGCGGGTGAGCAGGGCGTCAAGGTAGGCGGCGCCGCCGTGGACATTCTGGTCTGGCGCGAAACTATCCTTTACTCCCAATTCATTTGCTGTGCCGGGCATGAGTTGCATGAGGCCGCGTGCGCCGGTGCGGCTGACGGCGCGGACGTTGCCGCCGCTCTCCGCCTTGACGACGCTGGCGAGCAGATCTTCGTCGAGGTTGTGCTCACTGCCGGCTTGGGCGAGAATCTGGTGAAGGTCGGCGGGGGAGAGTTTTACGTCGGGCGCTGGTAGTCCATTGACGGCGGGGATGGACGCTGCGGCGGATTCGGGTTGAGCGGGCGGATCGGGAACCTGTTCGACGGCGGCGATGTCGCCCTTGGCGAATTCGATGTAGTTGTCTTCGCCGGTACCGAGGAAGAGGCGGATGCGGCCCTCGACCTGCGCGTGATGGTTGCACTGCACGTCAAAGCCATTGCGCAGAGTGACGTGCTCGGCTGCACGGGCGTTCGGCGCAATGAGGGCCGAAGCTGCGGCAACGATGATTAGGATTCTGACGCGCATAGGCAACTGTGCTTATTTCATCATAGTGTGTTGAGTCAGAAGTTCGTTGAAAAACCAACGCAGGTCCGCGCCACGGCGGGCAGGCATTCGACTCACCACCCCCAACGTCCACCCCTCAGACGAAGACCTGTCTGCGCGGCAATGGGAATGGTTTCCTTCGCCCCTATGGGGCTTGACCTCTTTGAGACTCTACCCAGGACTGCGCTTCGCTTGTCCTGGGCTAACATCCCGCCTCCCTCCGGGAGGCAACGCTGCTAGACCTGGTTTGAAATTTGAGCGGCGGAGAACTTTGCTATGGCCGCTTCGAGCACGACGGCGACTCCGTCCTTGTCGTTGTGCGGGGCCTGCTTCCAGCCGCGCATTTTGGCCATGGTGCGCAGCTCGACGGCCGCATTGCTCATCATCACGGCCTGGCCGGCCCACTCCAGCATTTCCACATCGTTCCAGTTGTCGCCAATGGCCATGGTTTCCTTTCGGTCCACGCCGAGGCGGGCTGCGAGGCGTTGGAGCGCACGGCCTTTGGAGACGCCGGGAGGGAGCAGGTCGAGGATGGACAGATCGCGAGCCGGATACTCGGTGCGAACGGCCTCGCAGTGGGCGCCCCATGGGCTGGCCTTGAGCGCCTTTTCCGCCTTGCGCATTCCATCCAGTGTTCCTGTGACCATGCCTTGAATGGGGTTTTCGCCGTCGGGGAGGGCGCGTTCGAGGGGATTGACGACCTCGATGGCATTGCGGTTGGCCTCGACCCAGAGGGAGATGCGGCCGTGCGCCTGGTCGAGATTCTCAAGCACCAACTCGCCGCGTCCCGGCTTGTCAAAGGTGAAGATCACGGCGCCAAACTCCCGGAGCAGACAGCACAATGCACGCGCGACGCGCGCTTCCATGTGGCAGCGGTCGATGGAGTCGCCGCCCAGGGTGCGGGTTACTGCTCCATTGGACGTGATGAGAGGCGTATCCGCTCGGAGGCCGAGGCCTTCAAGGAGCGGTGCGGTGTAGTTGGTGCGGCGGCCAGTGGCGATGGCCACGTTGATTCCAGCCTGCTGGGCGGCTTTGAGGGCGCGGGCGTTCCGCGGACTCACTTGCTGCGCAAAGGTTGGCAGGAGGGTACCGTCCATGTCGATGGCAACGAGGCGGACCGAAGGGTGCATAGGTTGAGTGTACTTGCGATGGAAGGAATTGACCGGCCTGAGCTTGCGACGGGTCGAGCGGAGTTTTAACTTGCCATCCGTGCGGGTGTTCGTTCAGAATCCAGTATTCAGGACCCAATATTCCGCGATTTGCTTTTGAACCGATCTCCGGCCGGTGGGTATACGTATGGTCTGTGCGCCACATCGACAAGGAGATTTAGAAAATTTCAACGCGTTGCTGGTCCCCTTTGGGATTCCCTGGACGCTCGGCAACGATTTTCGCTACACGAGGATGACATGACCGCATTCAATTCGAGTATCCGGCGCGAGTTCTGCCCTTTCCGCATTCGTTTTTGCCTGTTGCTGGCAGTTCTGGCCGGTCTGCTGACGCCTCAAGTGTTGCCTGCGCAGGATCCGGACGCCGAAGCCAGGCCCGCAACGCTCTCGCGCCTGCTGAGCCCGATCGATGAACACGCGCTTGTGACTCTCCAAGGCAATGTCCGCGCGGACCTGACGAAGGATAAGGATCTTGGGGCAGTGGACGATGGAATGCCACTGAGGCTCTATTTAGTGCTGCAGCGCAGCCCCGCGCAGCAGGCGGACCTGGAGAATCTGCTGGCCCGTCAGCAACAGCGCACCGCGGGAGAATATCACAAGTGGTTGACCCCCAAAGCGTTCGGCGCCCGGTTCGGCGCCTCGACGGAAGACCTGGCGAAGCTGACAGGTTGGTTAGAGTCGCACGGCTTGAAAGTTCGCAGCGTGTTGAACAATGCCAGCATCATCGATTTCGAGGCGACTGCCGGGCAAGTGCGCGACACGTTTCACGCCCAGTTGCACTATTTCGATATACAAGGCGGCAAGTACGCCGCCAATGTGCAGGACCCTCAGATTCCAGCGGCGCTGGCACCGGTGGTTGCGGGCATCCAAGGACTCGATAAAATTCCGCCGGCCGCCCACCACACCAAGGCTCGTTCGATGGCCTACGACGCGCAGTCTCATCGCTGGGTTCGCAATCAACCGGACGCTGGCGCAGGCCGCCCAGAGTTCTATGGCGGTCCAGGTACCTATAATGTGACTCCGCAAGATCTCTATACCATTTACAACGTCAAACCGGTCTTAAACGGCGGCGAATTGGCCAGCCATGCGACCGTGGCTGTGATTGAAGAGAGCGACATTCAGTATGGAACCGTTGATCCGACCACGGGCGTGGCAACGGGCGGGGACGTTGCCACCTTCCGCAGTCTGTTTGGCGTGGCGGGCACGCTGAACATGCATGTTTATCACGGTTACGGGTCGGTGACGTGCAACGATCCGGGCGTTGACCCCAATGATATCGAGGAAGATATCGAAGCATCACTGGACGCCGAGTGGATCAATGCGACCGCTCCCTCGGCCAACCTGATCTTCATGTCGTGCCCTTCAATCTTTGACTCGCTGGCGGCCCTGGTCGACAATAACCTGGCTGACGCGATGAGCATGAGCTATGGCTCTTCGGAACTCAATTTCGTCGGCGCTAACTCAGGGTTTTACGCTTATCAGGATACGTTTTACGCGCAGGCCGCTTCGCAAGGCCAGTCGATCTTTATTTCTTCGGGCGATTCGGGCTCAGATACGGCCGACCAGGATACCCACTATTTGGCCACTTCCGGCATCAACGTGAGTGCCTTTCTGTCTCCACTAGTGACAGCCACAGGCGGAACGGATTTCTCCGATCAATATGACTATTTCGAGGGAGGCGCTCCCCAAGAAACATATTGGGCAGATTCGAATTTGTCTTACTATGGCGACGCTCTGGGATATGTTCCTGAAACCTCATGGAACGACAGTTGCATCAGCAGCCTTTATATTGCATTAGCGGGTGAAACCGGCTTGGGATTATGCGATGAATTACCTACCCTCGGCTACACCAATGACGGCACCGTAGTCGGAGGCGGGGGCGGCATCAGCACCCACTATCCTGTGCCTGCTTATCAAACGGGGATCTCCGGCTATTCCGGCGCATATCGCTCCGATCCCGACATTGCAGGATTCGCATCGAGCGGGTTTTGGGGACACTCTCTGATCTTCTGCGATTCCAATAGTAACTATGGGGGAAGTGTGGACTGCAGCTCTTCGAGCACGTTCGGGGGGGCTGGAGGGACATCGTTCGTTGCGCCTTATATGGCGGGAGTAGCCGGATTGCTGGTGGATTACACCGGCTCGCGGCAGGGGTTGCTCAATCCGACCCTCTATGCGTTGGCAAAGGCGCAATATACCGC
Organism: Occallatibacter sp.; assembly: GCA_049510095.1. Classification (GTDB taxonomy): domain Bacteria; phylum Acidobacteriota; class Terriglobia; order Terriglobales; family Acidobacteriaceae; genus Telmatobacter. The sequence continues at coordinate 49 of JBEKZG010000410.1, read as the reverse complement.
AGTGGTCACCGAGACCGCCTGCTACTCGAATGGGCAGACGAATAACTTT
>JBEKZG010000041.1:0-12870 GCA_049510095.1 Occallatibacter sp. | reverse complement strand
AACAAAGGATCTATCGATCTTCAATGCGTCGAATGGCAACGAGGGCAGATAACTCAGGCACGAATAGCCGGTGCCGAAATCGTCGATGGCCAAGCTGATGCCCATGGAGCGGAGACCATTCATTGGCTCGGCTGAGGACAGCGTGCCACCCAGCATCACCGATTCGGTGAATTCTATTTGCAAAAGCTCCGGCTTGAGACCGGTTTGCCGGAGAGTGAAGCCCACCTCTTCCACAAATCCCTTGCGGTGGAGCTGAATGCTGGACACGTTGACGGCGACCTGCACCGGGTGCGGCAGGATGCCCTGCCATTTCACAGCCTCGGCACATGCGAGCTGCATGATGTACGCGCCCAAAGCTACAATCAATCCGCTCTCTTCCGCGATGGGGATGAACTTGTCGGGCGGGATCTGACCGAGAGTCGGATGGGTCCAGCGGGCCAGTGCCTCGAAACGGACCAAGCGGAGACTGGCCACCTCAAACTCGGGCTGATAATAAGCCGATATCTCGTTTCGCGCGATGGCGCCCCGCAACTCATTCTCCAGGGTCAACCGCTCGTGCACTAGGGAACCGATTTCAGGAGTAAAGTACATCACCCGATTCTTTCCTTCACGTTTGGCGGCGTACATAGCGCTGTCGGCTTGCCTCATCAGCTCTTCGCCGCCATTTGCATAATCGGGAAAGATGCTGATGCCAACGCTGGCGCCTATGCTGATGTCGTGACCTTCGACCGAGAGGGGATAGGAGATGGTTTCAAGCAGTGCGGAAGCCACTTTTCCCGCCTCTTCCTTGTCATTCAATCCGCAAAGAACAACCAGGAACTCATCCCCGCCGAGCCGAGCCAGAAAGTCCGATTCGCGCACCCGTGATCGCAGGCAATTCGCCACCTCGACCAGCAGCGAGTCGCCGACGGAATGACCAAGGCTGTCGTTGACGGCTTTGAATCCATCCAGATCCAGATATATGACACCAATTGTGGTCTTTTCCCTCTTCGCCCTGGCCAAAAGGGAATTGAGTGTGTCGGAGATGAATCTTCGATTGTGCAGGCCGGTGAGAGGATCGTTGAGCGACTGGTAAACGGCCGCATCTTTGGCTTTCTGCAACTCGCGCTGGTTGTGCCTGAGCTGCGTAACATCGATCGCGGTGGTCTCATAGACCATGCCTTCCGGGGTATCGACTGGCGTGATATTCATCAAGAGCTGCACGGTAACGCCATTTTCCCGGCGCAGGCTTGTATCGCGATTGCTCACTGCGCCGTCCTGGAGCGCAAGGCGCAATTGCTCCCGCTCGCCGGGATCGACTTCGAAGTCCCAATACGAGTAGCCGGCAAATTCTTCTCGGGTTCGAAACCCGAGCATTTTGACAAACGCCATATTGAAATCGAAAATTGTGCCGTCGGGCCGCCAGCAAAAAACCGCCGCAAGGTTGCGCTCAAACAAACGCTGGTACTTCGTTTCCAATTGCAGCTCTTTTTCCAGTCTGGTGCGGATGGTCGTGGTCTGTTTGCGCACGATTGACCTCAACTGCTTCACCCAGATCAGCGGCACCAGGATGCAGGCAATCATCCCGCCCAGGATGATCGATCCACGCTGGAGCGTAAGCCAGTTATTCCCTCCGAGCACCACAATGTCCGCCGGCGAATCGACGAGTAGCTGGAAAGATACTGGCCATTGCGGCGTCGCATTACGGATGACCGCCACGCCCGTCAACTCCAGGTTGGAATCGCTGGCGAGAATCACTACGTCCCGGGCGGCGTTGCTGCGAAGCAACTTTGCACTGAAGCGCTGTCGTCCATCGTCGAGCAGAAAGAGGGACTCGGTTGCGGTGGCTTTCTGTGAGATCAAATGAGCCCTCAGCCGCACGCGCTTTCCATTCAGGGAGGTCTTAAGCACTTCCTCGGCCTTCAAATCAAGCGGCTCGACGTTGCTTGACCGGATCGCAGCCGCCTGGATGGTGGAATCCGACAACTGGAGAGCCGACAAGTCACCATGGCTCGGGAACCCAACTACGTCCACCGCAGTTCCCGCGCGGACATCGACAGCTTGCGCGGTCTCAATACTCAGCGCCCCGGTATTGTCCTGGATGAAGAGTTGTCGCGGAGACTCCCACGTCACCGTTCCTCGACCGTGGATCTGGTGGACAAATCGCTGGTCCGCTTCCGCGGCGCGCAAATTCCCTATCGGCGTGGGCGCGGACGAGAAGGAACCCGGCAAGGAGTCGTTTTCAATCTGGATATCTTCCAGACTGTTGACGAAGACCTGCGCGCCCACACGCTTGCTCTCCGCATTCAGGTGGCTGCCCGCAACGCCGGTCACTTTGACGGTGGCGCCAATTAGCCGTTGCGCCGCCGGACTGTCCGGGTGGGGCACAATGACCCATGCAAAATCCTTTCCATCGAAGATGCGGAAACAGATGCGCGTCCAGCTTTGGTCGCAAGGCCGCAGCACGCCCTCTGTGACCACCCAGTTGCTGTCTGACCCGCCAGCGCTAAGCTGTTGAACACTTTCTTGGTCCGGGGTGGGGAGAGGCCCTTGGCCGAGTATCTGGATGTTTGGCCGAACCACATCCGGCGCCACGTCCCCCGCGCCCGTCACCCCGTCCACCAGCACGCGTGTGCCTGCCGGATAAGCTCTGTTTTGGCCATGCACGTTGATGAAAATTGAGCCGGTTCGATCCTGAAGAAACAGCAAGCCCCATTCGGGATCCGAGTAGGTGACCACCCCTTGCAGTTCCACCGCGCGCGACTTCCTGGCTTCGGCTTTGCTTAGGCTGTGGATTGCCTGCACAGACTGCAATGAATGAAGCAGCACCGGCGCGGTCAGCTTCACGACTTCAATTTCTTCCAGGTTCTCGATAAATATTTGCGCGCCCACCCGCTGGTTTGCCGCGTTCATGTGACCGCCGGAAACGCCTCTCACCCTTACGGTAGAGCCGATAAGGCGCTCCGCGGCGGGACTGTCCTTCTCCGGCGCCACCACCCACGCCATCGCCGCTCCATCGAATATGCGGTAGCAGATGCGGTCCCAGCCCATATCGCACGATCGCAGTACCCCTTCGGTAACCACGAACTGGCTCTCTCCCACTCGATCGTTCAGTTCGGCCACGCTCCTCTGCTCAGGGGTGGGCGGTGCACCGTGGCCTAGAACAGTCACCTTCGGCTGCGCCACAAAGGGCGCCCCGCCCCCCTGCGCCGTAATGCCGGTTATCTTGGCGCGTGTGCCGAGAGGATATCTGGTTTTTGATCCATTTACGTTAATGAAGATCGAACCGGTAGGGTCGGTGAAAAACAGCAGTCCCCAGGCGGGATCGGAGTAGGTGACCACACCTCGAAGTTCAACAGGGATCGCCTTGGTGGCCTCTGAATTGGGCACCCTGTATAACTCCTGAATCGTACGCAATGGATATCGATGACCGGGTGGTTGGATCGGCTGAGAAAGCGCGAGCAGTGGAAAGCACAGCAGAATCAGGGCCAATGGCACACTCGAAGTGCGCATCCCTGGTTTCCTACTCGCTGGGATATTCACCATGTTCCCCAATCCCTGCTCCGTCTTGCTGTTTTGAACAGCACCCGCTTTTGCTTGCGGTGCTCTTTCGCGCGACTGAATATTGAGTTCATCGGCACCTGGCGATAATTACTTCAGTACGATGGACGCCTTTCTCGTGCCTTATTCGCCAGTGCTAACGTCCCTGTCCTGCCGGGAAACGGTCTGGCCGGCGAATTTCGCTCAAATGCGCGAATCGGGGCCTGTCGATGCTCGGGGCCGATCACCGGCCGCTCGTCAGTCACCCCCTCGCCAACAATCAACCACCAGCAAAACAAGCGCCAACTCCCGCAACTGGCGTTTACGCACCCGACCGCCGCAGCCAAACCGCCTCCGCCGCCAGCCGTCCCAGAATCGAATTCTGCGCAGCATCCACCGTAGGTATCTCAATCGAAACGGTTTGATCGTAATTCTGGCTCAGAACCTTCAGCCTCTGATTAGGCCCAATCCCCATCTGGTGCAGAAAAAGCAGCAGCTTATGGTCTCGCTCGTGAAGGCTGGTTACCGTGTACGTCTCCCCCTCAATGGCCTCTGACAGCGGCACCTCGCCCCGCCGCTTCCGCTCCGCTGGTCGCTCCGGCAGTACCGCATTCCCGTGTGGACACGCCCCGCCCTCGCCTAGTCTCTCCCTCAATTTGGCCTCGAACTCCGGCGAAACCGCATGTTCCAGCCGCTCGGCCTCTTCGTGAATCTCGTACCACTCCATGCCGAAAATCTCGCTCAGCATCCGTTCGATCAGGTGGTGCCGCAGCGCAGTGTGGTACGCCGTCTCGCGACCCGCCGCCGTGAGCCGCACAATCCCGTCCCCGCCCACCTCCACCAGCCCATCCCGCTTCAGCCGCTTCAACGCCATGGTCACCGCGGGCGCTGAAACTTCAAGCCAGTGCGCCAGCAGTGCCGGAATCACCTCGCGTCCTTCGGCCTCAGCCTCCAGAACCGCTTTAAGGTAATTCTCCTTCGATACATGAATCGAGTCTTTCATCGTGGTATTCTCATCAGTCTATAACGGTGCCCGGTATGCAGCTGCCGAGTTATCTTCTTGACATCCAGCTTCGAGCCCCGTCTCGTTCCACCTTTGGGACATATCCGTTGCGCTTCCAGCCCCACACTGTAACAATGCAGTTACTCTAGGTTGCTTTAATTCAACCCAGTGCAAACGCATGAAACTGTGCCCACAGTGCGACCGCGGTTACCCCGATAATGCCGCCACCTGCCCCATACACGGAGGCACGTTGCGCAACGCTGCCGATTTGTCGCCCGGCATGCTCATCTCGAAAACCTACCGCATCGTTCGCAAACTCGGTGATGGCGGTTTAGGCGCGGTCTACCTCACAGCGCTCGCACAGAACAAACAGAGGAGAGTGCTGCAGTTTCTCAACGGCGAAATGAGCCGGGATGATGCCTTTACCAGCAGTTTTCAGCAAGTGGCGCGAACGCTGTCCAAGTTAGACCACAAGAACGTTGTAGCCTCGGGAGCTCTCGAAACCGCGGAAGACGGCACTCAATTCTTCGCTATGGAATATGTCGACGGGCAGAGCTTGAGAGAACTGCTCAGCACGGCGGCCTGCGCATTCGATGTGAATCTTTCCATCGCCATCGCCCGAGGCATCGCTGAAGGCCTGAGCGCGGGGCATGCCCGCGGCATGATTCACCTCGACCTCAAGCCGGAAAACATCCTCATTGCTCGCCATGGCGAAACACTGGTGCCCAAGATTTCCAGATTTGGCATTGGGGCAGTCAGGGAAAATAAAGAGACTTATCTTCCCGCCGGCCGCATCCTGCTCACCCCCACTTACGCCGCTCCCGAGCAGTGGCTTGACACCAGGCCCGCTGACCTCGATGCCCGCGCCGATCTCTATGCCCTCGGCGGTGTCTTTTTCGAGTTGCTCACCGGTCAAACCGTCTTCGACGCCGTCGACTACCATAGCTGGGCCCGGCAGCATTTGAATGCCGCTCCCCGTCTGCCCAGCAGTCTCCGCTCCGATCTCGCGGCCTGGCATGGCCTCGACAATCTTGTCCTCGCTCTTCTCGCCAAGAACCGCGACGACCGTCCCAAAGATACAGCCGAGGTGATTCAGCTCCTGGATGCGGTGCAGCACGGTTATCGGGTTCTTGAGGCCGCTCCCGTGCACATCGTTGAAGATCGGGTCGCGGACGATCGTGTCCAGGACGATCGAGCCCCTGTCGATCGGGTTCAGGCCCCGCTCGCTCCTGTGAGCGAATATCCAGCTCCCGCGAACACCGCCGAATTGCCCGCCTCGCTCGGCGGCTCTTTCACCGGCTGGGACACCGAAGAGGAACCCAAACCTGCTCCTGAACTCCCAGCCACCGCGGTCAACCTGCCGGAAGCGATCGGTACTGAAGACCAGGACTCGGAATCCTCCGAACTGCCAGGGCTCCTCGACGGTGACTTTACGAAATGGGACGTAGAAGAACCCGCAACCGTTCCAGAGCCGCAGCAACCTTCCACCCATCCGGACGTCCTTCCGGATGAAAGCGCGGATACCATCTACAGACCTAGCCTTGACCGCATTACAGAGGAGCTGTCCGGGGACTTCCTTCGTTCTCGCCCGGTTAACCGCACCGGAGAAGTTTCCAGAATCGCCGGCGGATGGCAGAGTTTCTTAGGCAACGCTCCCGCAGGTAAGGACAATGAGGACGAACCGCGGGAAACCTCCGATTATCACAACTTCCTTCTCCGCGACCCCCCCATCAAGGGAACCGCGAACGAATCCGAGACAACTGAGGAAATTCCAATCTCCCTCGCGGGCGCAGGCGGGCCCGTTGAAAATAAACCGGACACTCAGCCCGAACATCCGGATTTCTACGACCACTTCCTGGCGGATACGCCTGTGGAGCAAAAATACCGGATCCCAGCCGGAATGCCCAGTACCCTTGACCGTCCGGAACAGGGCAACGATACCGGCGACTTCCCCGGCGACGCTGATGAGCAGCCCGTCCTCTCAGACCAACTGGATGACGATGCGGCCGGAAACGAGGAAGCCCAACGTCCCGGCGGATACCATAGCCTCATCGGCGACGTTGGTTTGGAGAGAAGTATCGATCTCGTCGATTACGAAGACGAGGAGGACGACACCAGTCCGCATAACTCCGGTCGCAAGGTCTGGGTTGTGCTTTCCGCTTTCGTCGTGCTCGCAGTTGCCGGGATCGCCATGTGGCGCTTTGGCTTCATTGATCCAAACCGGCCCATTGCGAGATTCGGAAAATCCTGCGATGCCGGCAATGCGAAGGCGTGTTTCGACCTCGCGGCCTGGTACGAGCAAACCAACACCGTCAAGGATGGCGATCTGGAGGCTGCAACCTATTACTCCAAAGCCTGTGAAGCCGCATATCCGCAAGCATGCCGCAAGCTCGGCTTCAAATATCTCTTCGGGAACGGTATCCCGCGGGATAACTCCAGGGCTATGGATCTGTTTTCCCAAGCCTGCGATCAAAACGACAACGACGGATGCGACACCCTGGCGGATATCTACCACGAAGGCAAAGGGGTCAAAGTCGATGATAAGAAAGCTGCGGAGCTATATGGCAAGGCGTGCGCCGCGGGCGATGACTTTGGGTGCAAGTGGGAAAAGAAACTCGAAGTGGCAACAACTCCGGTCAAACCCGCTCGCCACGCCTCCGGACAATAACCCCAGCCCGCGATCCGCGGTCCTGTCCCGCATAAGAACTGACCATTGCGTCTTGAAAGGGCACGACTTGAGTCGTGCCGCAAAGGCTCAAAAATGAACGCGGCTTTAGCCGCCGAGGGTTGCCCTTACTAATGCAGAGTCGTAAAGAATAACAAGGGACGCCACACTGGTCGCAAAATCCTGAGACCAGGGCGTCTCCCCAGGCTTTCACTCAATCAGAAATACTTAACACCGCCAAAATCAAAAGCCCCCAGCCACATTCATTGAGGCCGGGGGCTTTTACTGACAACTGACAACTGACAACTGCTTTGTTACTTCACCCTCACCGTAGGCTCAACTGACAACCCCGGCCTCAGCAGATGCCCTGGGTCCTCATCTTTCAAATCGGTAAAGTCAATCCGCACAGGAATCCGCTGCACCACCTTCACATAATTCCCGGTAGCATTTTCGGGCGGGAAAAGCGAAAGCACCGATCCCGTCGCGCCGCCAATCTGCGTCACTTTGCCGTGATACTTCTTGCCGGTAGCATCGACGTCAATCTCCACCGGCTGTCCGGCCGTCATGTGCTTCAGTTGCGTTTCCTTGAAGTTGGCCGTAATCCACAAGTCTTCCAGCGAAACCAGCGTGAGCAGGTTTTGTCCCACCCCAACGTTCTGGTTCACCTCCACGCTCTTGCGCGTAATAATGCCCGCAACCGGCGCAACAATCTTGGTATAACTCAGGTTCAACTCGGCCTGGTCAAGTTGCGCCTTCGCCTGCCCCACCTGCGCCTCCGCCTGCTTCGCGCGCGCGGACTGCACCGCCACCTGCTGCGGTCCAGTCTCTGCGTACTTAAACAACGCCTGCGCCTGCGCCTCGCGGTCCCTGGCCACTCTCACCGCATCCATGGCAGCCCGCTCTGTCGCTTGCGCATCGGCCACCGCCGCCTTGCCGGCCGCGGCCGCGGCCACCGCCGCGTCAAACTGCTGCTTGCTGATTACGTCCTTCTCAACCAGCGGCTTATAACGTTCCAGATCGGCATCCGCCTTGGTGGAGTTGGCTTCGGCCTGCACCACGCGCGCATGCGCTGCTTCCAGTTGCTGCTGCGCCTGTCCCACACTCGCATGAGTTCCGCTCACATCCGATCCCGCGGATGTCAGGTTGCTCCCCGTGTTGATCGATGTGATCGGCACATTCACGTTAGCCGCCGAGGCATTCGCCTGCGCGCTCGCCAGTGCGGCCTCCGCATTTTCCACCGCAACGTTGAAGTCGGCTGGGTCCAGTTCGGCAATCGTGTCCCCGGCCTTCACCACCTGGTTCTCTTCCACGTCCACCTTCAGCACCGTCCCGTTGATGCGCGAACTCACCTGGATCAGGTGCCCATTGATCTGCGCGTCGTCCGTATCCTCGCTGAACGTTGAATGCCACCACAGCGCCGCCGCGGCCACCACAAGCACCGCAAGCACTATCACAACAATCCCTCTGCGGCGCGACTTCGGCTGCTCGATCTCTGTTTCTGCCGCCGGCTGGCTCGGTGCTGCTTTTGGGTCCGCCACGTCTACTTCCCTCCCAGATAATTCTTGTAACTCTGCCCTGCTCCCAGCGCCCGCGCCAGGCTTAGCTTGGCCACATTGTGCCGGTAAAGACTCGTAACATATTGGTCCTCGGCCTGCGCCACGCTCTGTTGCGCCTGGCTCACCGCCAGGTTGTCGCTCACCCCGTTCGCATATCGCTGCTGCGCTTCGCTCAACGCCTCGCCGGCCAGAGCCGCATTCGACTTCGCAACCTCTACCTGCTTCTCGGTCGACGCTATGTCCAACAGCGCGTCCCGAACATCCGCGTTCACCTGCGCCCGCTTGTCGCTCAACTGCGCACGCTGCATATCCAGTTGAGCCTGCGCCGTGTCGGCCTCGCCGCGCAGCGCGAATTCCCTAAACACTGGCACGCTCAACGCGCCCGTCACATCCTCTGTCCCATGCGAGTGCGCCAGCGTCGTGCCGATATCCCCATAATCCGCGTCGAACTTCAGCGTCGGCAGCCGGTCCGCCGTAGCCGCCTTGCGCTGCTCTTCCGCGGCCTTGGTCTGCTCCACCATCGCCGCAAGATCCTTGCGGTTCGTCTCCGCCTGCTGAATCGTCGCTTCCACATCCAGTTGGTCGAAGGCCGCAAACGGAACCTTGTCCGTCAGCATAAAACTCTGTGCCAAGGGCAGCCCGATCGTTCGTGCCAGCGCCAGCTTGTCTTTCTCCAGCGCATTCTTCGCCACAATCAACTGCTGCTCCAGCGTTTGATAATCCACCTTCGCCCGCAGCTCGTCCAGCAGCGGCGCCGTCCCCGCGTCGTGATTAGCTGCCGCCTGGTCCAGAGAAACTTTCGACGTCGCCACCTGCGCTTGCACACTGCTCACCTGGCTCTCATCCGCCAGCACCAGCAGATAGGCGTTGCCCACCGTCAGCACCACCATATCCCGCGCGTCCTCCGCCGACAGTTGCGCGGCCGCAAAGTTGTGCCGTGCGGCCAGGTAGTTCCGCAGCGATTGCACGTCCACCAGCGACCAGCTCAGCGAAGCCCGCACATCCGTGTAGCCGAACGGTCCAAGTACCGTCGGAAATCCCGGAATCCGCAACCCCTCCGCCGGCAAGTCCGACTGCATCACGGTCTCCTTGGCGCTCGCGTCCACGCTCGGCAGCAGCGTTTGCAGTTCGCTCAACCTCTGGCCGCGCGCCGATTGCGTTTGCGACGCGCTCAGAATCACGCCCAAATTGTCTTTCAGGCCACGCTCAATCGCGTCATCCAACCGCAGATTCAGAACCTGCCCCGTCGCCTCGCCCGTTGTCACGCTGCCCTGAAAGCTCTGCGCGCTCGGACCCGTGGCCTGCGGGCTCGCCAATCCAATCGCCTGCTGCGACCCAAGCCTATCGGGAACTAGCGCGCACACGCCCACCATCGCCAGGCCAAGCAACACACCCCAGGCACATCCGCGGCTCGTGCTTTTTTTCGATTGCTCTGGTGAAGTCAAGGATCTTCCAATCACAAAAGATGCGCCAAGGCCACAAAAAATGTTTGCCCTTAAGTGGATGCGGAAAATGGCCGGCGCGCTTCTAAAAGTAGTGTATCGAACTGCGGCCTCAAATGCCGCGAAGTAACCAAGTCATCGAAAAAACCCCGCTCCACCCGCACAGCATTCACCGCCGGTGTCCCACCCAGGCGCTTAATACCAGCGCAAGGGCGAGAGGGCAACAAGCCTGACCCTCCATGTCAGGGCAATCGCATTTGAACTTTCATGGCAAGCGAAGGTCTCAAACCGCCGCAATGCCCCCTCGGAGCGAGCCTTGTAACAGGGCACGACTTCAGTCGGGCCGCAAAAACGCTTAGGAAAAAGAGTCGGGCTCTAGCCCCTGCCACACTTCGAGTACCCTCCATGTTCTCTTCCGGCTCTGCAACAACAAAGTGTGCCCCATCGCGCGGACCGGGGTCGCCGCAGACGGGCCTTTGTTTATGAGGCGGCTGCGCGATGGGTGGGAGTGCACAAAGCCAGCAGTAGTTTTTCCAGTCCCTAGTCCTTGGTCCCAAATCCCTATTCCCTAATCCCTGCTTTAACCAACTGCGAAGCCAGCGAACAAAGCCCCTGCCGGAAGTATCCTCGTACCTCATCCGCGTTCCATCCCGCGGCCGTGGGCCCACCATGCGCGGCCAGCAACTCCGCTGTCTCCTCCGCGGTAAACCCAGCAACTGCCCGCAGCACAAAAATGGTCCGCACCACGGAAGGCAGGCCTTGCAGCCACTTCCGCACGCGGTCCCGGTCCGGCCCGGTGATCATACGGGCTAGATCCTGGCGCGCCTCCACCGCCGCGTCCAGATCGTCATCCTCAATGCACGTTCCCGCCGGCTCCAACACCTCCGGCGCAGCCAGGCTTCCAGGATCGCGCCGGTCCAGAATATCCAATGCCAATCCGCACAACGCACGCCTGCTGTTCTGGCGCGACTGAACGGCGTCCGCGCAGGCCGAAACCTCCGCCGTCGCAATGGCGCTCTCCACCAATTGCACGCTTTCCTCGCCTTCGCCCACCAGCATCGAAGCCATGCTGTAAAGTCCGGCGGCGATCAATTCGAAAACGTCGTCCATACCCTCCAGAGCCTTGGAAACGGTCGCATCGTCCTTCGGCTGGCCGTCCAGCAGACCATGGATCCGGCTGGAAAACGCCCGCGCCTGGGCTGGAATCGGCTTCGAGGGAATCAGACTCTCGTTCAGAGTAGAAATTTCCTGGGCCATCGGGAGGCCTCCTCTTGGGGAATCAAGCAACCTGACTCATCCTTTATCCTCAACCTGTTCGCCCGGTAGAGTCAATCAATACACAGCGTCCTCGATCTGTACAACTGCTCCCCATTCCCATCTATTGGGATGTGCGTCAAGAGCCTGGGATGTGCTTCAGGCGCCGCGCCACGGCAATGTTGCCCTGCGTCACTTTCACGAACCGCCGCCGATCGACTTATGCCGCCGGCTCCCTCATGCCGCCGGCTCAGAAACCTATTTTGAATTCCAATTGCCGCGGCGCTCGCTTCGCCCTTATGATGAATCGGATACCACAAGTTGAATGAGCCGGGGGGAAGATGACCGCCACCGTCGGATACCTGACCATCCCGCAAAGCGAAGGCGAGCAGGATGTCCTACTCGAAAACGGGAACGCGTGGAGACTGGGCCGCGCCGTCGACAGTCAAATCAGACTGCCCAGCGAACTGGTATCGCGCCAGCACGCGCTGGTGCAACGCATGGAGAACGGGGAGTATTACCTGCTCGACCTCGGCAGCCGCAACGGCACATTTCTGAACGGAACCCGCGTCACAACTCCAATGCTGTTAAACGACGGAGACCGGATATCGTTTGGGGACTTTCACATCGGCTTTCACTGCCCGAAAAGCGTCGATGGGCCGGCGGACTCCACGCCGAAATTGGTCACCGCTGCTACGACTGTTCTTTTCATGCAGAAAATGACCAGTGTTCTGGTGGTGGATGTCAAAGGCTTCACCAAAATCGCACAGGTCATCGAACCCCAGCAGTTGAGCCTGGTCATCGGTACGCTCTTTCGCAGTGGCGGCGAAATTATGCGCAGGCATGGCAGTTGGGGTCAGAAATACATTGGCGACGCGCTCATGTCGGTCTGGGTTCACACCAGAAACGGCGAAGGATTCCAAATTCTGTCGATTCTCCATGCTCTTGGAGAGTTGATCCAGGTGGTCGACACCCTGCAGGAGCAATTTCAACTGCCTTTTCCCATCGGGGTTGGCGCCGGAATCAACACCGGCCCCGCCGCCATTGGAAACGCGGGCAGCGAGCACAGCGCCGACTACACCGCCCTGGGCAACACGGTCAATGCGGCCTTCCGTTTCGAGTCGGCCACCAGGGAAATTGGGTTTGACATTGTCATCGGCCGGGAAACAATGGAGTACCTGAAGCAATGCGTCGACCACCCGGACCATTTTTTTGAAGAGAAGTCGGTTCACCTCAAGGGATACGAGTTTCCTGCCCACGTCTGGGCGGCCACGTTCCCGAATCTCCGAAACCTGCTCACGAAGTTTCCCGCGCCCGCACCGCCGACCGGTAATACCGCCACCACCCGAGTGAAGTGAGCCGCAACCGGTCTCGCATCAGGATCCCGGGCCAGCCACCAAAACCCACCGGCCCGCATGGGATGAAACTGTG
>JBEKZG010000409.1:0-4006 GCA_049510095.1 Occallatibacter sp. | reverse complement strand
CTTCGCATCGGCGAGCATTCCATCCAGGAATTCGTCGTTGTGAGCCGGGTCGTGATGGAACAACAGCAGCCGATGTACGCCGGCGCTGTTTGCAACCTGGGCCGCGTGGGCGTAGCTCGAGTGCCCCCAACCCACCTTGCGGGCATATTCCTCCGGCGTGTACTGCGCGTCCATGACCAGCAGGTCCGCATTCTTCGCCGCGCGAATCAGCCCCTCATCGATATTCCGCATGCCGTACTCATGGTCGGAGGCGTGCACTATGATCTCTCCATCCGTCTCCACACGAAATCCCACGGCTCCCTGCGGATGGTAAAGAGGGAAGGCTTCCACGTTGAACGGTCCGGCCTGAAAAGGCTCGCCGTACTCTACGTGGTGGAACTTGGCCTGGGCGCCGATCTCCGCAAATGGCACCGGGAAAAAGGGATCGGCCATCAGCACCCCTAGAAGGCTCCTTACCTCGTCGGCCGCGCGGTTCGCATAAAACACAATCTTTACGCCGGATTGGAACAATGGAGCGAAGGACGGCAACCCCTGGATGTGGTCCCAGTGGAAATGCGTCAACAGAATATGGACGCGCTCGACGGAACGCCTGGCAACCTCTTCGCCCAGGGCGCGCAGGCCGCTGCCGCAGTCGATGATAACCGCCTCATCCTCGCCAGCGGGCCCTATCTCGAGGCAGGCGGTGTTGCCCCCGTAGCGCAGCCGGTTTGCTTCCGGCGTCGGGATAGAACCGCGGACTCCCCAAAACCTAAGATTCATCGCGGACCCCTCCCTTGCACCCAAAGCCTGTTTTTCTTACTCCCACGGTCAAATCATTCCGTCCGCGGCGCGCCTCGATCAAATTGAGAACCCTCGAGCGCACAAGAATCCCTGTTCGACCCAAGACTCTCATGCGCGCATTGAGGGGATAAAGACCGGAGCATAAACCATTTTGCGGCTCCCGGACAAGGATTTTGAAAGACAGGTTGCAGCCCGCCGGAATTGGGCCTATGGAAAAATCTCTTTTCGCCATTACCGGTTCGGTGGCAGTATGATTGTGCGATACTTCCCCGGAACAGTCGATCAAAGTGCGCCGCGGATTACGCTAAGGGGTACCTGAAAGTTAATCTCCCAGGCGTGGAAGAAAGGTTTTATGCGGAGGCAACTGCTTTTTAGTGTCTTGCTGCTCGGAACGGCGTCCCCGGCGATTCCGGCCACACCGGATGCAACCGCCGTCAGCCTGATCTCGATTGTGGTCGAGTTGAAGGCAGGCGGCGGGGCGCAGTCGGTCGATCCCACCCATGTTTTTGCCGGCGGCGACACCGTGCGTTTCCGTTTGAGGCCCACGGTGGATAGCTACCTCTATGTGCTCGACCTGAACACGTCCGGCAAATACGAGGTTCTGTTTCCGCGCCCGGAGACGGGAAGCGACAACCGGATCGAACACGGGCGGGATTACCTGATGCCCGCCACGCAGAACGGCTGGTTCGAGGTCTCAGGTCCGGCCGGCTATGAAAAGCTCTACTTCATGCTCAGCCCGGTGGCGCTGGCCATGGGCCAGGTACAGAACCGCGCAACAAACCTGCCTCCGCAGGGCACTGCTCCGTCCACCATGCACCCGCGATGCAACGATGAAGTCTTCAAGGCGCGCGGCGAGTGTCTCGACCCTGGCGCCGGGCCCAAGGCGATTGCGCCTGGAGAAGCGCTGCCGCGCGATCTGGTGGAGATGGCGCCCGCGGTCTCAAGGGACCTGAAGTTTACCAACAATGGATCGGGCACAACGGTCACTAGCGGAGCACCGCTTGCCGGACCCGTCGTCTATGAGTTTCTGCTCGCGCACAAATAGAATTCATCACAGAAGTCGTTCTCCGGGGACTATAGAAGTATGAATCGCAGTTATCTCGCACTCTTGGGCGTTTTATCCACCGGTCCCGCCCTTCTGGCGCAGGGCTCTCCGGCGCCGGCCTCGCCGCCCGCCAATCAGCAGCAGACCGCGGCTCCCGACCAGAATCGCGACCTGAAGTTCAAGAAGGAAGGTCCTGCCGCGGCCGCTACCAGCACTGTGCAAATTCCGCGCAGTTATGCCCTTGTCATCGGCATTTCGAAGTACAAAAATCTGCCGCAGGAATCGCAGTTGCAATACCCCAACCTCGATGCCGAATCTGTCTATACGGTCCTGATCAGCCCGGAGGGAGGTCAGTTTCCCGCCGAGAATGTGCATAAACTCATCGACAGCCAGGCGACGCTTGCGAACATACAGCATGAACTGGAAACCTGGCTGCCCTCGGTGACTCATCCTGACGACCGCGTTCTTGTCTATTTTGCAGGACATGGATTTGTCTCGAACGGGACGGCCTACATCGCACCGCATGACATCGATCTGAAAAACATTGCCGGGTCGGCCTATCCCATGGAGGCCCTGGGCAAGGATATTGGTTCGCGGATCAACGGCAAATGGAAAGTGCTGATCACCGACTCATGCCACTCCGGAGCCATTACGCCGGAAGCCGATCGATCCACAGTCAACCGCACGCTGCTCGACCTGGATAAATCGCTCTTTTCCGTCACCGCCAGCCGCGATCGCGAGCAGAGCTTTGAGAGCGACAAGTGGGGAGGCGGGCACGGCATCTTTACCTATTACGTGGTCAAGGGACTTGAGGGCGAAGCGGACACTAACGGCGATGGAATCGTAAGCGCGGATGAGCTTGCGGAATACGTGCACACGAACGTGCGCGACGCGACTAATGCGGCGCAAAATCCCACCTCGGAGCGCGGCAGCTTCGACCCGAACATGGTGCTCGCCTACAATCCCACGCACATAACGGCCGCCAACTTGCCGCCGCCGAAGTACGGAACGCTGGTGATTGAAACCAATATGGATAACGTGGAGGTCTTTGTCGACGGCCAGAGCGTGGGCATTGTGAACAAGGCCGCTGCTCTGCGGCTCCCTGGCATCCAGCCGGGCGCGCACACCATTCAAGGCGTCCACATGGGCTATGAGCCCGACGGTCCCCGCCAGGAACAAGTCTATCCGGGGCAGGAGTCAACCGTGACCCTCCGCATCCTGATTGCGCGCAGCCGCAATCATGCGGCCGTCGATCATTTCAATCAGGGAATCGAGTTCTATAACAAGGGCTTCGAAGCGAACTACCGGAAGGCTGCTTCAGAGTTTGAATCGGCGCTGGCAGTCGATCCGAAATACAGCCAAGCGGCGCTCTATGCGGGCCGCACTTACAATGCCCTCTACGAAGACAAGAAAGCGCTTGAGTTCTTCAAGGAGGCCATCTCCATCGATCCGGATTATCTTGAGGCTCGCTCCAGTTATGCGGGCGCGTTGCTCGATGCGGGCGATATGGATGAGTCCATACGGCAGCTGAACGTCGTCACCCAGCGCGATAAGAATAGCGGAATGGCGTATTACCTGCTCTCGCAGGCCTTCGCGCGCAAGGGCGATTACGACGATGCGATTCAGGCTGCCCGCAAGGCCATCGACTTGACGCCGGCCAACGCCGAAGCCCATTTCTGGCTGGCTGAATCGCTGCGCCAGAAGAACCAATGCGATGAATCGGAGTCGCAGTACAACAACTACCTTTCGCTATCCAACTTCGACAGCGGCATGGCCGGCAAACTCAACTACTACCTCGGTGGCTATCTGCTGGGCTATGGCGTGAAGAAACGCGCGGCGCAAACGGATATTTGGAAAGAACTGCGTGGACAGGCGAACACCGGCCTCTGCGATTGCGAATGGATTCAGAAGAAATTCGATTCTGCCGTCAAGTATTGCCAAGCAGCGCTCACCTTCGCGCCCAACGACCTGTTCACTAATTACCGGCTCGGTATTATCTATGCCCAGCAGTACAACCAGTCAGGCAGCGTGGCGTTGCTGGCTGCGGCGCGCAAGCACTTTGAAAGCGTGATCGAGCAAAATCCCGACGCCAATGAAGCGGATCGATCTCGCAAATACGTGCACAACATCGACACGGTGCTATCGCAGCAGTCCTCCGTCTCACGCCCATGAAGCGACACC
>JBEKZG010000408.1:0-4022 GCA_049510095.1 Occallatibacter sp. | reverse complement strand
CTTCGTCTCCAGGTCGGGCTGAATATTGATAGCCGCATCGGTGACGAAAAGCGATTTGTGATACGAAGGTACATCCAGCGCGAATACATGGCTGATGCGCCGCCCCGTGCGCATGCCTCCTTCGCGCGAGACGACCGCGCCCATCAGCTCATCCGTGTGCAGAGAGCCCTTCATGAGCATCTGGACCTCGCTCGTGCGCGCCAACTCTACGGCCCGCACCGCAGCCGCCCGGCTATCCACCACGTCCACAATTCTGGCTGTCCCAAGGTCGATTTCCAGGGTTGCGGCTACGTTGTGAATCTTCTCTTCAGAACCGACAAGAACCGGAACAATCAATTTGTCTTTCGCGGCCTGAATTGCGCCTCCAAGAGAAACTTCGTCGCAGGGCCACACAATCGCCGTCTTAACCGCGGGCTTCAGGTTGGCGCGCGCAATCAAACCCAGGTAATGACGATAGGGATTGTTCACAATCAGTTGAGGTACGGGAAGGGTAGACCAGCGCAGTTTTTCCTTCGGCGGCAGCAACTGCGCGGTTCCCGTAAAAATCGCCAATCCTGCGCCGTTGTTCGCCTCGCAATCGAAGGTGATCTTTCTTGTGAACTCGTCCTTGCCTGTGACCTGCACCTTGACCAGGATGCGATCTCCAACATGGATGCGATTCTTGAACGAAAGCGAGATGTCGGTCAGCGTAACCCCAGGGCCAGGAATATTCATGCTGAAAAGCCCGGAGACAAGCGAGGCGCACCACATGTTTGGGCCCGTCGGAGGGACGCCCCCTGTCCGCTCAACAAGTTCTTCGGAGTTCAGAATGGAGTGAAACCCTGAAATCGAGGCAAATGCCATGGCGTCGTCCGCGGTGAAAACGTGCTCAGTCCCAGCAGTGTCGCCCACTGAGATCTCGTCGTATGTCTTGCTCTCGATAAACCCAAGATTCATCGCAGATTCCTTCCCGGTCTTCCTTGATAGCTTTCCGTGCCGATTTCTCTTCATGGTTCAATCGCCGGCCAAATCTTCGCCTGCGTGCCATCCTATGACCCGAGAGCCGAGTTCAAAGTGATTGTAGTCACCGATCCTCGCCGCCGGTTTCGATAACCTCAGTTCATCTTCATTCTTGTTTGCCGCAAATTCACCCCGGCATCGATTCTCCGCAGGTCAACCCGGCAATCCGCCCGTTGAACGCCCGTCCGCACGCGTGAAATCTTGTTTGCCCGTACAATTTAGAAAAGGAGTTTTTCACGATGCGAAGAGTCTATATGGACGCCAATGCCACCACCCCTCTGCTGCCGGAGGTTGTGGAGGCAATGTGTCCCTACTGGACAGAGCATTTCGGCAACGCCTCCTCAATCCACCTGCACGGACAGCAGGCGCACGCAGCCGTAGACCGCGCGCGCGAGACCATGGCCCGCTTCTTCAATTGCCATGCGGCCGAGGTGGTCTTCAACTCCGGCGGAACCGAGGGCGACAATACCGCCATCTTCGGCCTCCTGCACCCCGGCGACCACTTCATCACCACCTCCATCGAGCACTCCGCGATTCTGGAAGCCGCCAGGCGCCTGGCTCATCGTGGTATCGACACCACGTTTGTCGCTCCGCAGCCCACCGGGCTCATCGATCCCATGGATATCCGGCGCGCCATTCGCCCCGAAACCCGCCTGATCAGCGTAATGCTGGCCAACAACGAGACCGGTGTGCGTCAGCCCGTCGAGGATATCGGAAAGATTGCCGCCGAAACCGGCGTCTTCTTCCACATCGACGCCGTACAGGGCGCGGGAAAAGTGGAGTTCAATGTCCGCCGCTTCGGATGCCATCTGCTCTCCATCAGCTCCCACAAAATGCACGGCCCCAAGGGCATCGGCGCCATGTTCGTCCGCCGCGGAACCCCCATCGAGCCCCTCCTGGTAGGTGGAAGCCACGAGCGCCGCCAGCGCGCCGGCACTGAGAATGTTCCCGGCATCGCCGGCCTCGCCAAGGCCGCGGAACTGGCCATGCATTCCCTCGATGACGGTACCATCCACCGGCTAGCCACCCTCCGCGACCGCCTGGAAACAGAAATACTCAAGCTTCCCGGCACCGGCCTGAACGGCGGAGCACTTGCCGCAACAGATAAGCCCGTCCCGCGCGTAGCCAACACCACCAACATCTGGTTCGACAACCTCGAAGGCGAAGCCCTGGTGATCGCGCTCGACCTCAAAGGCGTCTCCGTCTCCGGCGGCTCGGCCTGCCACTCCGGAGCCACCGAGCCCAGCCACGTCCTAATGGCCATGGGCGTCGACAAGACCAGAGCCCGCGCCAGTCTGCGCTTCAGCCTGCTGAAGACAGCGACCGAAGCCGACATCGATCACGTCCTGCAGGTGGTTCCCGAAGCCGTTGAACACTTACGCGCCCTTTCGCCGGTAGTAGCGGGAACGCTAGGGTGAAGAGATCCATCCGCAACGCATGATAAAATGTGGTTGTCGGTTTAGAAGAGCTGGGTAAAAAAGGGATTAGTCATCGCTGGGGTCACTGTCTCGTTAGAGGGAGTGATTGGCCTCCTCTTAAAGGTCTGTATTTTAGGCCTCACGGAGGTGCTGATGGAACTGCTAATCGATAAAATCGGCGTGTGGTTGGGGAAGGCGGTCCTGTGGGGGCTTATTACTCCTTCTATACGGGGGCAGTTGACTTTAGGACGAGACGATCCCCTCCCAGAGCGACCGCGAAGGTTAAAGTCCTTCCCCCCACACCAGTTTTCGGCGAAGCCCCGGCAAGTGTCGGGGCTTAACGTTTTGTTGTGGTTGAGCCAACCAGACAGCGATAGAAAGCAGTATGACACACCCCGAGAACACCACCATAGCCGTAGCCATGTCCGGAGGGGTCGACTCCTCCACGGTAGCGGCCATCCTCGTCCACGAGGGCAGCCTCGATTCGCGAAATAACGTCGTTGGCCTCACACTCCAGCTTTGGGACCAGACCCGCCTGGCCGGCAAGCACGGCATCCCGGACGCCCCCAAGGCCGGCCGCTGCTGTTCTTTGGATGATGTCTACGACGCCCGCCGCGTGGCCGAGCACCTCGGCATCCCCTACTACGTCGTCAACCAGCAAGACCGATTCGAGCACGATGTCGTTCGCCCCTTCGTCGACGAGTACCTCGCCGGCCGCACGCCCATTCCCTGCTCTCTCTGCAACAACCACCTCAAGTTCGACGCACTCATCCAGACTGCCCGCTCCATCGGCGCCTCCCGCGTCGCCACCGGCCATTACGCGGTCAACCAGTACGACCCGAAGCGCGCGCGCTGGATTCTCAAGCGGCCGGCCGACCTGGCAAAAGACCAGACCTACTTCCTCTTCGGCCTCACCCAGGAGCAGCTCGCCCACACCCTCTTTCCCCTCGGCCACTTGACCAAAACGCAAACCCGCGAAGTCGCCCGCCAGCATGGCTTGGCGCTCGCCGAAAAGCCCGACTCGCAGGAGATCTGCTTCATCCCCGGCGGCGACTACAAGCAGTTCATCACCGCCTATCTTGAAGAGCAGGGCGAGGAGTTTCCCGCAAGCGCGGGCGAACTGGTCGCGTCCAGCGGCCAGGTGCTCGGGCGTCACGAGGGCATCGCCAACTTCACCGTAGGCCAGCGCAAGGGCCTGGGCGTCAGCTCGCCATCGCCGCTCTACGTGCTCAACATCGACCCCGCAAGCCACCGTGTAACCGTAGGCGCCGACGCCGAGCTGGCCACCCGCACCCTCCGCGCCCGTCAGCTCAACTGGATCAGCATTCCCGCGCTCACCGCGCCCATGCGCGTGCGCGTGAAGATTCGTCATCGCCACGAGCCGGCGTGGGCCACCCTCGAGCCTGCCTCAAGAACTTCGGATGCCCCTGGTCTCGATTCTGAGACCAGGGACCCTTCAGAGGTCATCGCCACCTTCGATGAACCCCAGCGAGCCGTCACCCCCGGCCAGTCCGCAGTCTTTTATGATGGCGACGAAGTAGTAGGCGGCGGATGGATTCGCTAGCAGGTTGCGGAAAAACTCATTTCGGACAGGCTTTGTAACAG
>JBEKZG010000407.1:0-4036 GCA_049510095.1 Occallatibacter sp. | reverse complement strand
GCGCCTCCGCAATTTGCAGCCGGGATGCGCGGATCGCCGGGAGAATGGATGCCAGGGCCAACGAGACGATGACCAGGATGGAAGAGCCGATCATCAGGCTGGGAACGTACATAACGCGGAAAGCCATGGGGGACGTGGTTCCGGGCGGCGGTGGGAGATGGATGCCTGCGTGGTTCAGAAAGACTGCAAGCAGGTTGCCTCCGGCGACGCCGACGATGGCGCCGAGGATGCCGAGCAATGTGGCTTCGAGAACAAAGAGAGCCATGACCCAGGAGCGGGGTGTGCCCATCGCCAGCATCGTGCCGATTTCGCGGGTGCGCTCGAACATGGCCATTAGCAGTGTGTTGATGCTGGACATGAGGACCATGAAGAAAACGATGACGCCGAGGAAGACAAAGATAGTGCTGAAGAGGGAGCGGACCTGCTTGTAATAGGCGGCAAGGTCGATCCATTTTTTTAGGATTAATTGCTGCGGCAATCCCTGGAGGCGCGGAGTTAGCTGTGCGGCGGCAAGATCTGTGTTATCAGTATTATCCAGTCCTATAACAAGATTTGTTATGCGATCGCTTTGGAGGAGACGCTGCGCGGAGGGAAGGGTGATGCGAAGGTAGCGGTCGTCCATTTCTTTGAAGCCGGTGTTTACTATGCCTACTACTTGCACGTCGATTCCGTTTAACGCACCATCTGAGGTTACGGCCAGGATGGTGAGGCCATCGCCGGGCTTGACGTTCATGGATTTGGCTACGCCGGCACCGATGAGGGCTTCAGTTTCGCCGGAGGGTTTGGCGTCTAGATCTCTGCCGGAGGCTAGACGGGCGGAGAAACCGAGGCTGCTTTCGGCGACCGGATCGACGGCGCTGCCCATGAAAACACCGGACTTAACACCGTTGGAGAGCATGCCGTTGAACTCGATGCGGGGGGCTACGCCACGGACATGGCCGCCGGTGGATATGGACGCCGCAACGCTGCGCCAGTTGTCGATTCCGGTATCGAGTACGTGTTTCTCTTCGCGGTTAAAGTGCTCTGCCGTGAAGATTTGGATGTGACCGAGGCCGTCGTTGATGGTGCTTTCGCGGAGTCCCCAGAACATGCGGGCAAAGAAGCCGCCGACGAGGAGCAGGCCGGTGACTCCTCCGCCAACCATCATCAAGGTCATGATGGTGCGACGGCGGTTGCGGAAGACGTTTCTAAAGGCTAGCAGCAGAAACTTTCCCATGACTAAGTCCTTTCATTGGAGCTGAAGCGAATGGGCCGGGGCCAACTGGGGTTCAGCTCCCAAGACAGTTTCATTGAGGGTGTCGGAGACGACCTGGCCGTCGGTGAGGCGGACGATGCGATCGGTGTGTTCGAGGAGTCGCTGATCGTGGGTGGAGAAGATGAAGGTGAGGCCGAGGCGGCGGTTGAGATCGTGCATAAGGTCAATCAATTGAGTGGCATTGCGGGTGTCCAGGTTGGCGGTGGGCTCGTCGGCGAGGACGAGGGCGGGGCGATGGACGATGGCGCGGGCGACGGCGACACGCTGGCGCTCGCCGCCGGAGAGCAGGTCGGGACGATGGTTGGCGCGGGCGGAGAGGCCGACGCTTTCGAGAGCGGCGGCCACGCGGGTTCGGCGTTCAGCGGAGGCGATGCCCTGGACAAGTAGTGGGAATTCAACGTTTTCCGCGGCGGTGAAGACGGGGATGAGATTGAAGGTCTGGAAGACGAAGCCGATTTTGATGCGGCGGAGAGCGGTCATTCGGTTTGGGTTGAGGGTGGTGGTGTCTACGCCGTCAATGAGGATGTGGCCGCTGGTGGGCTTGTCAATGCAGCCTATGAGATTGAGGAGAGTGGACTTACCGCTGCCGCTGGGACCGGCTATGGCGAGGAATTCGCCGGAGTCCACATTGAGGCTGACGTCGCAGAGCGCACTGACGTAGTTATGGTCGAGCGGGAATTTTCGGGTGACTGCTTGGACGCTGACGAGTTCAGGCATGGGGCGTTCCCTCCGGAGCGTTTCGTGCTACCTGAAAGATAGGGCAGGGTTTACGGAAGGTCGCGGGGTTTTGGATGAAGGGTTGGGATTGCGGATGAAGGGTGGGAATGAGGGGACGAAGGGCGAGGAACAGGGGTCAGGGAACAGGGATCAGGGAACAGGGAACAGGGATCAGGGACTAGGAGACCAGGGGACGATGAAGTTGTGGACAGCTGAAGAAGTGAAGAAGGGCGGCGGGAAGGGTTGGTCTGGAGGGTTAGCTCGTGGCGCGCGCTGGGGGTTGGCCTGGAGGGTTAGATGAGGGCCTGAATGGTTGGCCTGGATGGTTTGTCAAAGCACGAAAGGTTTGCCTGGATGTGCCGGAAAAACCGGATGAGCAACCATAGAATTGAACCAAACGGATGACAAACTAACTAGAGAATTACCCAAAATAGATGGCAAGCTCACCCAAGAATTACCCAAATGGAAGACTGTGAAAATGTGGGACTGTGGGCTGGACGCTGTTTGGGGCTGTTTCCCGGGAGAATTGTGGCTATCAATCATGGCCATTTTTCGACTGTGGCGCCGGGCGTTTGAGGGGGGACGGGCGGCTGGCTGCGTTCGATCCCGGATGGGTACGGGGCGAATCCGGGTTCTCGTCAACCGAGAACTACCCTTAGACGGATCGGCGAACAGTAGCCGAAGCTCGGATATTAGCCCTCGGAGGCACGGAATATCTGGTTGAAACTAAAGGAACTGCCTGAATTATTTCAGTTCGAACCTATGACAACTGGACTAGAATCAGAGGGAGGCCGGTCGCGATGAAGGACACAGTTCATGCACAGAAAACGGTCAATCTTGCGACGGATCAACTGACCGCAATCTCAAGGCTCTTTTCGTCGAGCGTCGTTCATGAGATGGCCCGAAACGGTAGATCTCCTCTGTTTGCGCGGCTTGTAACCCAGTCGCAAATGATCCACTCGATGTTGCTATCCGACCGCGTCAGTACGGCCTTCGAGGCCGCGTTTTCGTTATTGAAGCGCGAGGGTTACAGGCACGAATACATCTACAAGGCCGCCCTAACCCACAAGATACTTCTTGGGACGCATTCGCTCCAGACCGCGTCGATGATTAACGAATTTCGGGTGGGCGATTGCAAAGCCGACGTTGCAATTCTGAATGGAACCGCGACTGTCTACGAGGTGAAGTCGGAACGCGACTCCCTTACCCGACTAGAGCGCCAGTTAGCAGCGTATGCCACCGTATTTGCAAATGTCTATGTCATAGCAGCGGAAAGCCACATCCGCGCCGTCGCCAACATCGTCCCGGATTTTGTAGGGGTACTTTGTCTCAACAACCGTCATCAGATCTCGACCTTGCGGGATGCCGCTAACCAGCCTGAGCGTACATCGCCTGGCGCGATCTTCAATTCGATTCGGACAGAAGAAGCGCGCATGATCCTTTCGTCCTTCGGTGTCTCAGTCCCTCGTGTGCCAAATACCGTATTGCACGGGGTCTTGCGCGAGGCGTTTGTGAAGCTCGACCCGTTACAAGCACATGAGGGAATGGTTCGCGTCTTGAAACGCACGCGCAATCTGCTGCCGCTTTCAGCTCTGGTCGATCAGCTCCCGCCCTCCCTTCATACTGCAGCTCTTTCGGTTCCATTACGCAAAGTGGATCATCAGCGCCTCGTTGACGCGGTGAATACACCGTTGAAGGATGCCATGGGGTGGGCCTGAAATGTATCATCCTTATTTTCGCGGCAAGCAATACGAACTGATCACGATAAGGGAAATGGCCCCGACCCTCAAGAGCGCAGGTTTTCGTCCGATCATTGAGCCCGTGAGAAAGGAATTAAACGGGCTGCACAAGGCACTCGATGCCCTGGTGGAGGTGGATGGACGCGCAATCATAATCGTTAATCCACATCACGGAGAGTTGCATAACGCGGGAGCGCCGCTGGCTGAATTTCTAGAAGCCGAGTACCTGGGCGCCCCTGGCGTGTCCGCCGGGATTCTACTTAGGCAAAACACGACACCAGATGAGGCCGTGTTGCGTTTCGAACAGCATGCTGCGCATAACCCT
>JBEKZG010000406.1:0-4045 GCA_049510095.1 Occallatibacter sp. | reverse complement strand
CACGGAAAACGTACCAAGGTACTCAAGCACTTCGAGCAAAGTCCAGTTGCTCAATGCAAATGCGACCCATTCCAGGCCCCATTCCAAAGCGAAGAATGGGGTCAGCCAACCGGGAACGTTCTGATGCTTCCGTTCATTCCACGGTACAGGCCGGGTTCTGGGCTCACGAGCGGTCATTGCTTCCATCCTCCACCATGGAAGGATTGTTTTTGCGCCGAATGGGCGAAAAATCTAAATTTATCCCTTTTTCACAATGAGTACCTATAGTGCAAGTCGAGCAGCCGCTACGACGATTCACCCCTATATCGCGTGCACTGCCATGATTCTTTGGGGGTTCGATGAATCTCAATCTGAAAGTACTTGCTTTTGCGCCCGCGGCTCTTGCAACGTGCGTCGCTCTTCTCGCATCCGGCTGTAGCCTTTCTGAAGATGGAAAGACATCAGACGTTCCCGCCGTGACGGCTCACATTCGATCGATTTCCGCTACCGGCAGCACGGCCATTGAGCCGCTGATCGACCAGTGGGGCAAGGATTACGCGGCGAAGCACCCGTTGGAGGTGAATTACCGCCCCACGGGCAGCGGCGCCGGAATCGATAACCTGCGGCGCGGCTTTGGGGCATTTTCCGCCAGCGATGCGCCGCTGCGCGACGACCAGCTAACGGGGCTTCCGCCCATCGTTCAAATTCCTGTCAGCACCGGGCCCATTTGCATTATCTATAACCTCCCCGGCCTGAAGACCCCGCTGAGGCTGAGCGGCAAGACCCTGGCCGGAATCTACGCCAGCGAGATCATCAGCTGGCAGGACCCTGCAATTTCAGCCGAAAACCCCGGCGCCGGCCTTCCGCACTCTGCCATTATTGTGGTTCATCGCGCCGACGGCAGCGGAACAACGAACATTCTTACCAGCTATCTGGGCAAGGTGAGCCCGACCTGGGAGTCAAAGTTTGGCGTGGGACTGAAAGCCAAGTGGCCGGCGGGGATTGGCGCCGAGGGTAGCCACGGCGTTCTGAAAGCGGTAACGGACACGCCGGGAACCATCGGATACGTGGAACTGACCTTTGCCAGGACTGCGGGATCGGCGGTCGCTTCCATTCAGAATCGTGCGGGCGAATATGTGGCGCCTTCTCCGGCAAGCGCATACGCGGCGGTGGACGCGGCCAAGGACGAACTGGCCAAGGATATCCGGGCGTCGATTGTCGATCCTCCGGCAACGGCTAAGGGCGCATATCCGATCACGGGCATGACCTTTATCCTGATTCCCAAGGACAACAAGAGCACAGACGGAGAACAGGAAGCGCTGCGCGACTACATCAACTACGCGCTTTCAACGGGCCAGGATGTTGCCGAAGAGCTTTCGTACGCGAAGCTGCCGCCCTCGGTGCAGCAGCAGGGGCAGGCGCTGCTGTCAACACTGACTGAAAACGGCCAGCCGCTAAAGTGAGCGCCAGAAGATCTCCACCCGCAAACCGAATCACCTGTCGAGAACACAAGAACGGCGGAGCCCCCAAGGCTCCGCCGTTCCTGTTTCGATCGACTGCTCGATTGAGCAGTCAACGATTACTTCCTTCCGCCGCCCGCATGTCCACCACCACCGCCGCGCGGTGCTGAGGCATGCGCTGCCGCTGCATGAGGAGCAGAAGCGTGGGATGCCGTTGCATGGGCTGCGCTGGGTCGCGCTGCGCCCGCATGACTAGCTACTGCCGCATGGCCGCCGCCGCCCCGTGCTGCGTTTCCACCACCAGCGTGTGCTCCACCGCCGGCAAAGCTGCTGCGATTGGCCGCCGCGCCGCCACCACCGCTGTATCTGCCTCCGCCGCCACTGGAGAAGCGATGGCCGCCCCAGCCGTGGCCGTAGCCCCAGCCGGCCCATGGGCCCATGCCGAGGAAGATTCCGTTGTAGAAGTAGCCGGGCCCGTAGAAGCCGACGGGCGAGCAGGCGTACGGCGCGTAGTCGTAGTAGCCGTACTGGCAGACAGGTTGAATGCCAACGCCGATGCCGACGACCACTTGTGCTTGAGCTGCCGGCGCAAGGGCCAGGGCCGCGAGCAGTGCAGCAGTTCCGATGATTGCTTTGAGTCCACGCATAGATGACCCCCTTAAGGTGTCTGTGGTTGCTTTTGCGATGTGGGATGCTCTGTTGCGGTCAGGAACGCTCCGCCAACGGAAGCCACCATAAGGATTTCGAATCCATCCCTGGAGATCCCTCACAATGTCGGGGGTTGTCGTTTATCTGTCCTTACATTCCTCAATCTAGCCCGATGGTTTGACCGCGTCTGAGCAATAAGAGCCAGCGCACTCCGGTCCGCTCTGCACCCGGTGGTAGCCTAAATGTTTATGGCTCAGGCTTGGCATGTGGACTATCTGGTGATGGGCGCGGGGGTTGCCGGATTGAGAGCCGCGGTGGAACTGGCCCGCCACGGCGATGTTCTGGTGATTACCAAGGAGTCTCTGGCCGAGTCGAACACCCACTACGCACAGGGTGGAATTGCGGTGGCCAGCGAGAGCGACGCCGATATTGCCCTGCACCTTGAAGACACGGTGAACGCCGGCGACGGCCTTGTACACCGCCCGGCCGCGCAGGCGCTGGTAGCCGAGGGTCCGGTGCGTGTGGCCGAACTGATCGAGTGGGGCGCGCACTTCGACCGGGCGGGAGACGGGGAGGCCGGAGAGCTGCTGCGGACGCGCGAGGCCGCACACTCGCAGCCGCGGATTCTGCATGCGAACGGCGACGCCACCGGTGCGGAGATCAGCCGTTCGCTGGTGGCGTTTGCACGCAGCCAGAAGCGGATTCAGTTCGCCGAGTGGACGACGGTGACCGGACTGGTGACCGCGGATGGGCGGGCTGTTGGATTCGATCTGTTGGATAGAGAAAACGACCAGCAACGGGTAACCGCGCGGTCACTTCTAATCGCTTCCGGGGGCGCGGGACAGGTCTACTCCGACACCACGAACCCCGCCGTTGCCACAGGAGATGGCATTGCGCTGGCTGCGGGAGCGGGGGCGGAACTGGCCGACATGGAGTTCTATCAATTTCATCCGACCGCGCTTTCGCTGCCCGGAGCGCCGCGCTTTCTGCTTTCTGAAGCGCTGCGCGGCGAGGGCGCGTATCTTCGCAACGACCGCGGCGAGCGCTTCATGGAGCGTTATCACGCGCAGCTTGAACTGGCTCCACGCGACGTGGTGGCGCGCGCGATTGCGCGGGAGGGGATGGGCGCAAGGCCCGGCGAGGTTCGCCCGGTGTATTTGGATTTGCGGCATATCAGGAACCTGGATCTTCGCCAACGGTTTCCGGGAATCAGCGCATTTTTGGCGCAGCACGGTCTGGACCTGGCGCGGGATTTGATCCCTGTGCGTCCCGCCGCGCATTACCTGATGGGCGGCATCCGGACCGATCTGGATGGGCGCACAAGTCTAAAAGGCCTTTACGCGGCGGGCGAAGCTGCGTGTACCGGCGTGCACGGCGCGAACCGGCTGGCGTCGAATTCACTGCTCGAAGGACTGGTGTTTGGGGCGCGGGCGGCGAAGGCAATGCTCGAAGATGGGTTGCCTCCGGTTGAGACCGCGGCGGCCGAGCGCGCCTCAAAAGCGATGTCCCAAAGCGATGAGGCGTTGCTCGACGTTTTCGTCCACAAACTCCAGCGTTCGATGTGGGCGCACGCGGGCCTGCTTGGGGATGAGAGTCAGCTTCTCACTGGACTTTCTTCTCTGGCAGAGTGCGAAACAGGTATCGAGCACTTCGCTCAACAAGGAAAATCAAGCCGGCGGTTGAGCGAGGCGCTGGCACTGGCCCGCGTGGCGAAGGCTATCCTGGTTTCCGCTCTGGCCCGCACGGAGAGCCGCGGCGCGCACTACCGCAACGACTATCCGCGCCGCGACGACGAGCGCTTCCGCAAGCATTCCGTATTGAAGAGCGATGGGACTGTGGTCTTTGAGGAGTGGTAAGGCAGTTCTCAGTTGTAAGTTTTCAGGTGACAGTTCGGTTGCAGGCTGTTGATGAAGCTCGCAACAATATCCGCGGATTGCTGCGGTTCTCGCTGAAGGATG
>JBEKZG010000405.1:0-4050 GCA_049510095.1 Occallatibacter sp. | reverse complement strand
AGGTCGATGGTGATCTTGTTGAGGCGGTCCACGGCTGAGTTTGCGCGGGTGTAAAGTGTGTCGTCTGTAATCAGCTTGCCCAGCGAACCCTTGCCGTTGGCAATTGCTCCGCTGATGGTCTGCAGATCGGCTGCGATCTTGTCGATTTTCCTGTAGAGCTCGGGGTCGTTGATAAACTCACCCGCGGTACCCTTCTTGGTGTTGAGGGTATCGACCAGCGTTCCCAGTTTTTTCAAAAAGACGTTGACCTGCTCAATAGAGCCCTGGCTGCTGGCGATCACTTCCTGGATGCCGGGCACAGTGGTTGCCTTCAGTTCGGCGTTGTTGCCCGGAGCGGGACCGCGGGCGTGAACCGAGCTGATGTCGACGAAGCTGTCTCCCAGTACGCCCGCCTGGCTGATAGATGCCGTGGAGTCCGTATGAACGTTCTCCCGGAATTCGTCTGCCACCTTCATGGTCACCTCCACCGGGGTGGGGTTGCGTTCCGGCTTGATGCGGACATGAATCACGTTGCCAATGGTGACGCCCTCGAGGGTGACCGGCGCTCCATCTTTAAGCCCGGAGGCATTGACAAAATAGGCGCGGAGAAGCAGTTTGGGCGAAAACAAGCCGCCGGTGGTGTTGGACATGAGAAAAATGAGCGCGATCAGAATGGCCAGCGCGACCAGGACCAACAGTCCTACTCTCAATTGCGACCACTGAATCTCTTTGCGGCTAGGCACACCACTCCCCTTGTTGAACTTAGGCTTTGGTAACGCCTTGAGGATACCAGAAACGGCTTGGGTTAGCGTCCGTCTTCGAGCACCACGCTGGCCATGGCAAGACTGGCGGTATGTGTAAGGGAGAGTGCGGCATGGGCCACACCCAGCCGGGCGGCGATCTCCGCGGCACGCCCTTGAAACCGGATTGTGGGCCGTCCACTGGGCTCGCGAACCACTTCAATTTCGAGCCAGCCAACCCCATGGCTGATACCGGTTCCAAGGGCCTTGGCGCCTGCTTCCTTGGCAGCAAAACGGGCCGCAAAGCTTTCGGCGGCATTACGTTTACGCAGGCAGTAGGCCTGCTCCGCGGCGGTGTAAACCCGGTCGAGGAAACGCTTGCCATAGCGATCAATGGACTGCTGAATTCGAGCGATTTCTGTCAGATCGATTCCGGAGCCAATAATCATTCTGCTTATCAAGCTACACGATCTCCTTACGAATGCGCCTGCCAGAGTTTTGATTCGCACTTTTTGCAAGCAATTCACGCTCCTCCGTGCACGGGAAAGCGAGACTCAATTACCAGCGCCGGGGAAAAGAGTGTCTGAAGGACAGCGGGCTGTTCCAATCCAAGTCATAAGCAGTTCGACTCCGCAACAGCCTTCAAGCCCTTCCGCTCCGCTCCGATAAGTCGTTTGTGAGGCTGAAGATGCCGGAAATGTTCGCGAGCCGACCGATGAGCGTCCCCTGGGCGATGGAAATGAAGGCCGTTTCGAACGAGGAGCCATCGCGCCTGATCCATATGCTAACTGGTGCAATCCTCGGTTGTGATGGTTGGGTTCTGAGCCGCGGGACTAACGATTCCGGCATGATCACGATGCTTTTCGAATTCGAGCGCCAGGTATGCCTGGAGATTTACAGCATTCTGATCGCGGCCGGACTGGAACTGAGCCAAAGCGCTCATATTCGGTTCACCGAACTCTGCCAATGTACGCGCAATCATCATGGAGATTGTGGGGCGGAGATCGCGAGTATCGACCTCGAGATTCAAACTTTTCCTGTGGAGTTGGCTCGCAAACCCACTTCTCCGAAAGCTGCCTGAAACCGTGCTTGCTACTGGGCTTGCACCTGGGCTGGCGGAGAAGGGAAAGGCAAACGGGGAATGCGGGTCCTTAGCCTGCCTCCACCAAACCATACCGGCGCTGCCAGGTGTCCTTCAGCCGCGCCCGGACGTTTTCTCGCTCAATGTCTGTGGCCACGCCGCCCGCGGTGGTGGCAAAACGAGCGGCTTCCAGCTTCGCCAGCTCGAGCAGCTTCCGGTCGCGTACAAGATTGGCCACGCGAAAGCCGGGTAAACCGGCTTGGCGTGTCCCGAAAAACTCTCCTGGACCACGCAGGGTCAGGTCCAATTCAGCCAGCTCAAATCCATCCTGCGTCCTCACCATCGCATTGAGCCGCTCTTCGCCGTCAGGGGAGACTTGTCCGCCGGTGATGAGAATGCAGTAGCTCCTAGCCGCACCGCGCCCCACGCGGCCGCGCAACTGATGCAACTGTGCCAGCCCGAACCGTTCCGCGTGCTCGACCACCATCACCGTGGCATTGGGAACATCCACGCCCACTTCAATGACAGTGGTGGCGACCAGCACATCAATCTCCCCGCGCTGAAAACGGCGCATGATAACCTCTTTTTCGTCAGGGTCCAGGCGTCCATGCAAGAGACCCAACCGCAGGCCGGCCAGCGGGCCCGTGCGCAGTTTTTCATGCATTTCGATGGCCGATTTCAGGCCGGATTTGGCTGCCAGAGACCGGGCTGCTGGAGACGCGGCTGCGGGATTGGCTCCCTGGGCAGACTTTGGAAAGAGATTGCCCGATTTGCCCTTCTTAGGAGCCTTGCGGACGGGGGGAACGGGTTCAACACTGGCTTGAGCGTTGTCATGGCTGAAATCGAGCTCCGGCTGGTCGTCCTTCGTGCCTTCAATCACGGGGTAAACAATGTAAGCCTGGCGGCGCTGTGCAACCTGTTTGCGCACAAAGTCCCAGACCTTTTCAGCGCGCTCCCCGCCCACGCGCCGGGTGGCAATGGGCGTGCGCCCAGGCGGCAGCTCATCGAGTACGCTCAGGTCGAGGTCTCCGTAGATTGAGAGCGCGAGTGTGCGGGGAATCGGTGTCGCGGTCATTACCAGTACGTCAGGTTCGGCCTGATTCGGCTTCTTCATCAGCCTGAAGCGCTGGAGCACGCCGAACCTGTGCTGCTCATCGACGACAACGAGTCCGAGACGGTCGAATTCGACTTTCTCTTCGATTAACGCGTGGGTTCCAATGACCAACTGCGCCTCGCCGCGATTGATGAGGCCCCGCGTATGCCGCTTGCGGTCCTCATCGAGCGAGCCGGTCAGCAGGACGATGCGATAGGAACGAGATGAGCGCTCGAGCAGTTTCCGTGCGGCGAGAAAATGCTGGGTGGCCAGAATCTCAGTTGGCGCCATCAGCGCAGCCTGGTAGCCGTTTTCGATGGCAACGAGCATGGCCTGCAAAGCCACAATGGTTTTTCCCGAACCTACATCTCCTTGCAGGAGGCGGCGCATTGGGCTCGCGGCACGCATGTCCCCCACAATCTCGCCAAGCGCCCGTTTTTGCGCCGCTGTGGGATGAAACGGAAGTACTTCGCGGATCGCCTCCCGGACTTTGTCGGTGGTGGCGAAGCTTATGCCGGGACGCTCGCGCATGCGGCGGCGTTTCAGTTCCAACCCAAGCTCGAGGAAGAACAGCTCTTCGAAGATCAGCCGGCGGTGGGCTCCGGTTGCCGAGCTTTGCAATTCCGCGAAGGAAGTGCCTTCGGGAGGAAAATGAATCTCGCGCAATGCCGCTTCGCGATTCGGAAGCCCAAGGCGCTCAAGCAGATCGCGAGGCAAGCACTCCGGTACGGCGCCACGCACGGCTTCCAAAAGGTGGAAGATCACCTTGCGCTGCCAGCGCGAAGCAAGCCTGCTGCCGCCCAGAGATTCGTAGACTGGAGTGATGCGGCCCACTTCGAGCAACTGCGTTTCCGCGTCATCCGAGGCATCGGGCAGGACTTCATATTGCGGCTGGATCATTTTGAAGTTACTGCTGGAGCGGGAGGGCTCGACCCTGCCGAAGACGGCGACGGTCTGTCCGGCGTGAAACTTCCCTTGCAGATAACCTCCGTTGAACCAGATGCACTTGAGAGCGTGGCGACCCTGGCCGACGGTGAGTTCGAAGATGGGCGCCTTGCGGGTTCGCAACAGGATGGACCCACGCACCTCCGCAATTACACTGGCCATTTCGCCAGCCTGAAGCTCATCCAGGCTGCGCGGATTCTGACGGTCCTCAT
>JBEKZG010000404.1:0-4055 GCA_049510095.1 Occallatibacter sp. | reverse complement strand
CAGGGAAACGGCACGCCAATTCTGGTTGGGATTGCCGTTGTTCGGATAGAGATCGACGAGCGCGCCGGAGGCCGTGGAGGCTCCGACAAAGTCGAGGAACTGCCCGCTCGATACATTTTCCAGCTCGAAGTAGCCGGCGGAGCCTGAAGCGTCGCCGGTCTGGCCCTGGTTGGTGACCACCCATTGCTGGCTGGTGCCGTTTGTCACGTTTAATTGCTCCGCATCCGGTCCGGTTGTAGCCGCGGCAGCAGGATCGCCGAGAGCCAAACCGCTGTGAACGTTGGTGATGATGTAGGTGCCGTAGTTCGTGGGGGATTGCGCGTGGGCAGCGGTAATGCCGGCCGCGAACAAGGTGACTGCTGCGGCGGCCAGGGCAATCGTGCCTCGTACCAGTTTCGTGCGTTCTGCGATGATTCTCATGGGGAAGGACCTCTCATTTATGCGTTGGGCCAGAGGCGGCTTCACCTGCCATGGGAAGTACGCCACTGGGCGTTTGGGGGAAACACTCCTGTGTCTTCCGTAAAATGAAGACTTCGGCACAACTCCGCCAGTGCATCGGCGGACACACGTGTGGCCTGAATCTTCAAAGTGGTTTGATCGTTGCCGAAGTTCAGCGAATTTGCGCCAAGAACAGGGAACCGGCGCAAGCACATCCAAGACAAAGTGCGGCTAGCAGAGGGCAATTTGCAGATATGTTACAAGCCCGCGTAATCGGGGACTTTACCGACGACCGAGACATTAATTCGACTTCCCGGAATTTGTCAAATCGATGGATTGTCACGCGACGACATTCCCAGAACATCAACTCTTGGCCAGGAAAACTCTGGCCGGGAAAACACACCTGCTCGGGGGAGTCGTGAAAATGAACCCTTGCCAGGCTTGAGGAATAAGGCCTGCTTCAGAGGTCAGAAGTTATGCAGTCTTGGATCGTAGGCGCATGAAGGAATATTTGTAAACCGACTAAAGTATGGTTGCAGCAAACAAATTCCGGCTAAAGGCAACGGGAGATCCCCCGCCTCTGGCGGGGTGGCAGAAGCAGTTTGACATTTACGGGAGTCGGCCTTTGTCTCGGCTCTTGTCGATGCCATCGCAAGCAGCAGACTGGTTGGGTTTTTGCTCTTGTTCTTGCTGTTGCTTTTCAACGGTTGCGGTCAGGCCCCTTTGAGGGGCCAGCAACCGTAAAGCCTCCGGCTCTGCCGGTGGATACTTACAACGATTCCAAATGGATAAAGTTAATAACGGGCTCAAGCCGATTTCAACCCTATCCGTGCAGCAACGCCTAACGCGATTATCGTTCCTTGCCTGCGAGCACGAAGCTTCTTCGTCTACAAGGCCGAACCTGCCGTCGGCACGGCCGTCCTCAACCGCATGCTTGACGTCTGACACCCGATCTCCGTCCGCCGTCTAAACATTGCAGAGTGAACTCGCTAGGAAAAGGGATGGCTTGCACTTGACTCGATACATGCAACAACGCTGCTCGGAACGCACAGACCCAGGCGCGTGCGATCTTCGGCTGTGAGGTTTGATTGGGAGTGAGAGGTGGAATCTTGATTTCCTTCATGTGAACATCGTCGAACCGGATGATGGAAGTGTCATCGGGGGCTCGAAGGCTAGCGAGGGACAGTTGGCGCGAATCGATACAGGCGGACCGGTCCGCGGATGGTGCGGCTGGGCCGATCATACGTACTGGGACAAATCCCGGTGGCCGGCAATGTTCCGCTCCTGGCTGACTGCTCGTTCTGATCGGATTTGCCGATAATCGATTCAACGAACGCCGGAATTACTCGATCGGCACCGATGATCACAAACTTTCGGTTCATCGAGCCTACCTCGAATGTGGGGCAGCGGTTTGTGTCACGACGTGGTATTTAATGGAGAAAGAGCAGCGGAAGTGAGGGTTCAGTAGATGCGGCGGGTGCCGATCATTGCCGCGGCTATCCTGTTGGCGGGGCTTGGTTCGGCTCCTCTTTTCGCCCAGCGCTACACCTATCGCCAATACGATTCAGTGTACGGTTTGACCGACATGGCCGTGCATTGCATGATGCAGGACCGCGCTGGGTTCATCTGGGCGGGAACCGATAACGGACTCTTTCGCTATGACGGCAACCATTTTCGCGCCTTCCATGCCGACGATGGTCTTCCTCACCCAACCGTCCGCGCCATAGCCGAATCTCCGCAGGGTGTGGTTTGGGTGGGGACCAACGATGGAGTCGCGAGGTTCGTCGGCAACCGCTTCCAAAAGGTGGAGGTGGGTGAGCCGGGGCACTTTCTCGCCATAGCATTCGATTCTCTGGGGCGTTTGTACGTCGAGAGCCCCACTGGCCTAATCCGGGGTATTGCAGACGGCGCTGGAAACTATCGCTTTCTGAAGGTCGCGAGTGGCGCCATTCATGGTCTCTTCGTCGATCGGGAAGACATCTGGTTCGTACACGACAAAGATCTCTGGCATTTGCGAGATGATCGGGAAGAGCGGGCCGGATCGCCGAATGGGTTGCCGGAGGATCCTTGGACCCGGGTCGTGCAAGATGCCAAGGGGAATCTTTGGGTCTCAAGTGAATCGCGGCTTTTTGAACGTCCTCACGGGCAGGACCGTTTTCAGGAGCGCACAACCGGATTACCCAAAACTGTTTACACTGCGCTCTATGCCGATGCTCGGAGCCGTATCTACGTGTCCAGTTTCGCGGGCGTTGCGGTTTTGGATGGCGACGAACGCACGTTGATCGATGCCGCCCACGGACTGCCCGCGGAGAGTATTTATTCGGTGTTAGTGGATCACGAAGGATCGCTTTGGCTGGGAGCGATGGGCAACGGCCTGATACGTCAGTTGGGCCGCGGCGACTGGCTGTCCTGGAAAAAGGAAGATGGACTGCTGGACAACACCGTATGGGCCATTCATCGGGATCAAGCAGGGCAAACCTGGATTGGCACCAATGGCGGAGTCAACGTGATCGACCCGCATGGCAAGGTTACTCGCTCCTGGACCAGCCACGATGGTCTTGCCTCCAGCGAGGTCCATGCGCTAGCAGAAGGGCCAAATGGTGACATTTACGCCGCTACCTACCCCAACGGTATCAGCCGATTCAGCGGCTCGGGAAAACTGGTGGACAACTACCGCTCCGCATCTGTGGTTGCGGCAGGTTGGATACAGTCCATGGCCTATGATCGTCAAGGTCTGCTATGGGCCGTAGGGCCAAATGGCTGCTTTCGCAGCAGGCGGCCTCTCGGCGATGGAATGCTGAAACTTGATCGCGTGCAGATTCCGGGAATGGCCGAAGGAACCCAGTTCTTCGTAGTCTTGGCGGACGGGGATACTTTGTGGGCGGGCAGTACACACGGACTGGCTCGCCTGGCCAACGGTCAATGGCGCATCTTCACACAGAAAGGCGGGCTCAAATCCGATGCTGTCTTTGTCATTGCGCGGGGAAGAGATGCTCTGTGGATCTCGTATGAGGATTCCATGGGTTTGAGCAAGTTGGAGATCGATGGAAGCCATGTCAAGAGGACGGATTTCACAACTAAGGACGGACTTGCCTCGGACGAGATCTTCGGAATTGTCTTCGACACCGCTGGCCGGCTATGGGCATCCTCCGATGCCGGTATCGATCTCTTCCACCATGGTCACAGGATGCATTATGGCCGCGAGGATGGCTTGATCTGGATTGACTCGGACAGCCTGGCGTTGGAGGCCGACCGCGAGGGCAATGTATGGGTCGGTACCTCGGCTGGGCTCTCGCGCTATTCTCCGCCCCGCTTGAGAAGCTCGGACGCTCCCCCTCCAGTTGTCTTGACCAACATCGAAGGTGAATCGCGTCATTGGATTCCCGGCGACCACGCCGAATTACCCTTCAATCGACGTTCTATTTTCATGCAATTTGCCGCTCTCAACTATGCCGATGAAGACCACATCCGCTTTCGCTATCGGCTGCTGGGTTATGAAACCCGCTGGAATGAAACACTCGAGCGTGGCGTTCATTTCGAGCGCCTCCCCGCCGGTCACTATCTTTTCCAGGTGATTGCCTCCGGTCCTAACGATGTGTGGACCCCACAGCCAGCCG
>JBEKZG010000403.1:0-4056 GCA_049510095.1 Occallatibacter sp. | reverse complement strand
ATACCCAGATGGCTCCGGCGCAGATCATGAACGCCATCTATCAATACTCAGGGGCGCACGTCCAGCTCCTCTTGCCTCAATCCATCGACTCCGGAGCCCCGGATTCTTATGGGAATCAGATTACCTGGTCCGATACCAGCGGATTCCCGGCCCGCGCACACGTCATGCTTCTTACGGGGTACGACCAGAACGGTCCCATCGGACTGACGTGGGGAGCTCGCCAGCATATGACATGGGAATTCCTCTATCGCTACTGCTCCTACCCTTTGATGACCGGTATTTTCTACGTAATCCGCGGAGAGACAACCTGATGCTGTTCATTTGGAAACTCGGGCTCTCCAACCAATGTGTGACTTAAGGGCTTGACCTCATCACGCTCATCCCGGCGGCTCTCCGAAAGGAACGTTCATGATGATTCGACTTCGTCCCGGTGCTCCGGCGGCCCTTTTGGTTGCCGCATCGCTCCTGGCATGTAATTACGCGTCAGCGCAAAAAGGCGCCAAAGGCGCGGGCGGAGCTAGTCCGTCCGCGGCCACCCCTGCGGCGGCGTCGCCCGGAGGCGCATCGAGCGCACCCATCGAAGTCCAGATGCTCTCGTTTGGCGCTCTGGATGAAATCCTAGACAAAGTTGCCGAACAGGTGTGCGCCCTGAGTCCGGGGAAAGTCATCGTCCTTGATGCGCCTTCACTTCTGGCTCTCCAGAACTTCGATGCCTTCTACGCCAACGCTGAAGCCCTGCTAGGAGCCTTCAGCGACATGACAACCGGTGGCGGCGCAGGCGGCGGCATCGACGACTTTGCCGATATCACTTCCGCCGTCTCGGCCGCGGCTACCGCGTCAACAACCGAGACTTCATCGTCGTTCACGATTACCGACCCCACCGCAGCCCTCATGTTGCTCAATCACCTGGGGCGGCAACACCAGGCAAATAAGCCGTGCGCGATCGCTCATTATGCCGGTGTGTACGGTGCCGATGAGACCCAGAATCTCTTCTTTCCTCCCACGATCGACAAGGACGGCCAGACTACGCACCCGTCCCTCCGCCCGGTCTTGGGCGAATTGGGTCAGGTGAGTACGGCAAGAACGTCTGCTTTGCTTTGGGTCATGACTCCCGCTGCCTCGGTTACCCAAACCAAACCGCCGCCTCAAACGCCGGCCAATACCAACACAACTCCCTCACAGCCGGCTACGTCCGCACCTGCAGCCCACATCGGATACTCAGATGATCGTACGCATATCCCGGCGTTGCGAAGGCTTTCTTTTTCCCGGCAAGATGGTCAGCAGCCTTCACCACCACCACCGCCAACGCCAACAGGACCGCCACCTGCTGGCAGCAATAACCAACCAACTAACGTGACCAACAACCCGACCGATAACGGCGCCGGAACCAAACAGGGAAATGGAACCCCCGTCGTGACACCGCTTACTGGTGGTCCAAACGCGCAGGATCCCCGCGTTGCAGCGTTCACTGATCTCGACACCACCTATAACTCGTTCCTATCCGGTCTGTCTGCACCTAGCGCCACCACTGGGCAGCCACTTCTTTCTTCCATCCTCCAGGGCTTTCGTATCCGATCATTGATGGCCTGCGTTTACGACAGTAGCAAACCCAACGACAAAGACAAGTACGTTTGCCCAACTGATGACAAACCGGTAATAGGCGTTTACGTCAACGTTGCCTTTGCAGGAGGCACACAGCAGGATCGCAAGAACCTGATTACAGCGGTGATTACCGGTGATTGGATCAGGTACAGCGGCGGCGCGAGCGTGAATGTCGTCGTCTTCCAGGTCGGTGGAACAAAGCAGGGAATCTTGTTTGCAGATCTGCTCCGCTATCGCACGCCGCTGAAGACGATCAAAAAGCCGGGAGGTTATCACGAAGCCGGTTCCTATGGCGATAACCTGGGCGATGTTCTAATTCCGAGGCCGTGAAGCGCGGATGTAAGTGAACGTCCGGGCAGGAAAGAGAGGGGATATGACGCCCTTTAGCGTAATGCAGGAACCGCAACTGATGAAGGGGCTCGACTCAATCAACACCTGGGTCAAAACCTGGGCCATTCCGCTTGCCGCCATCGGGACAATTAGCATGGCCTTCCTCCAGACCCTGAAAAATGTCTTGCCGCTTCGCAAGTGGTATCAGCAGCGCCATTTCTATCGCTGGATCGATGGAGTTGCCGCCGGCATTCCCGAATGCCTGACAGTTCGGCCCGACGGCGCGACGATTGCATTTGTCGACCCTAAGCTGGACCTCGTCAATCTGGCGGCCTCAGGGGACACGGCAGCGCTCTATAATCTGGCCTCCGATGAGTTGTTCACTCAAATTCGCGGGGTAACACCCGTGATTCTTGACTATCCGCAGAAACACGAGTGGCTGCTCTATTGCTTTGTGAGCCAGGCCAGCATCGACGATATCAAGGAGGCCCTCGACCCTCCTGACCCGGAACTGCTTGCAAAACTGCCGCATGCTCACACAGAGGCGGAGAAGGCACGGATCAAGGCGTTTGTCGGGGCCAAGACGCGTCTGGGAGCACAGATGCGATGCACGATCGATGCGCTCAAGGCTTCGATGGACTTTCGATGGAAGCGTTATCTCCAGCTTGCCTCGCTGATACTAAGTGCCTTTCTGGGTGTTATTGTCCTTCACATGAATGATCAGGCAGGTGCGTACCCATCAATTGCGGCCACGATCATTTTTGCCGTCATCTCAGGGTTTCTGGCCCCCGTGGCGCGCGACCTTGTATCAACCATCGAGAAATGGGGAGCTTGAGCCTGCTGAACTGATGCGCACCTGGCCGGTGAGTGATCGGGTCGGCAAAGTGCGGAACAATGATGCTGCGCTACTGGCCCCAGTTAGTTGAGGGTTGGCTGGCTGGTGATTGTGACCGTACCTGGTCATAAACCTGCTTCCGCATCCATTCGCTGACAAGCCGCTGGAAATCTTTGTCATTCATGTAGCGGGCAAAGATTTCATGGTTCTGGTCCATGCGGTCAATGAATTTGTCCTCTAGCGCCTTATCAAATACATAGCCAAAGTTTTCAAGAGAATTGGCCATAGCGGCTTGTTGTAGCGCGGTGTCAGACACAGCTTCTTCGCGAAGTTGCTCGAAGAATAGCTGGTCCGCTGGTTTGAAATCGGTCCCAAAGCGATCATTGATTACATCAATGAGGCGCGATAGTTCGACTTCTTCATGACGATCTTTGCCAGTTCCAACCGCCGTTGGTGCTGGTACAACGCCGCGGTCTCCGGCGGATAGTGCA
Organism: Occallatibacter sp.; assembly: GCA_049510095.1. Classification (GTDB taxonomy): domain Bacteria; phylum Acidobacteriota; class Terriglobia; order Terriglobales; family Acidobacteriaceae; genus Telmatobacter. The sequence goes on along the minus strand of JBEKZG010000403.1, from coordinate 798 downwards.
ATTGATCCTTCGCTGGTTTGTTGCAGACGATAATAGCGAAGAGCCACCTCGTCGTCGATCACGATTGCCGGACCGATGCCGCGCTTCGGCAACCGCGGGACAAGCAAGCGAATGAACGCATATAGCTTTTCCAAATCAGCGTCCTGAAACGGAATGATCTGTGACATGAAGGAGTAGAGGTTGCGAAATGAGACGAGCAGGCTACGGAATAGTTCCTGCTTCTCCTCTTCGAGAGCCGTAAACCGCTCCACGGGTCCATTCAGAATGCGGTGAATCGCTGCGTGGTCGCTTTGCACCTGAAATTGCACAGGTTTGAAGAATACTTTGGCAAATTCTTCCACCTCGTTTGCCCAGTACACCTGCTCGGCAGCTAAAGCCGTCTGCATCGCATAAAGCTGATGTGGCTCAACCTGCTGATCGATTGCCGGGACTTCGTAGTAGGGTTTGAATGCCTCGCGAATGTCCTCGGCTTCGTTGACGAAATCGAGAATGAACGTGTCCTCTTTGCCCGCTTGGGTCCGGTTCAAGCGCGAAAGCGTCTGGACCGCCTGAACGCCGTCCAATCGCTTGTCTACATACATCGTGTGCAATAGAGGCTGATCGAATCCTGTTTGATACTTCTCAGCCACGATCAGCACTTGGTATAAATCCTTCTCGAATTCTTTCGGCAATTGGCTCTCGCGGATTCCTCTGTTCATGGCAACTTCTGTGTACTCGTCCCCCGTGTCGAGTTCCACAGTTCCTGAAAACGCTACCAGGGTTTTGATGTCAGCGTAGCCCTTCTCCAGGATGTACTTG
>JBEKZG010000402.1:0-4072 GCA_049510095.1 Occallatibacter sp. | reverse complement strand
AAGGAACTCGGCTTGGCGTAATGATATGCCTCATTGAGCACGCTATGATTGGTGATGGCCCGCTTTTTGACGGGTGCCTGCCCGATTCCTTCCAAAACGTCAGTAAGTTTATCCATGGGGACGGTTCGTTTCACTGCATGACCTGCTCTAGTGGGCATCGAGTCAACCGAGAATCCACCTGCAGCACTTGGAGATCAATCAACTGCGAACCCCGGGCAGCGCATTCGATGATGGTATTGGTATCATGGCAAATTAGCCCCCGGAAATCAAGGACTTGAATGGCTGAGATCGTACGATTCTGAGCCTCGGTGGGCACGTCTGAGACCGGCGCGGCTCTGCGATTTTCTCCCGGCGGTGACTGTCCTGCCGGACCTTAGTTTTTGGTAGACGGAAAATATCTTGCAAGGGGATTTAGAGTGCGCGTGAGAACTTGTGTCGCCCCTCCGGGGCTCGTGATCTCTTCCCACTTTACCGGGCACTTCCGTGCCGGGCTGTCACATTGCGCCGCTTCGCGGCTGGATTTTCGTCGCGATTGTTCCACCGTGCTCGACAAGATCTAGTTCCTCACGCACACTCATTTAGCCCTTCAGCGACGCGACTCTCGATAACTTCGTGAGGCGTCCGGTTTCGTTCCAGTCGGATACGAAGATGTTTGCTTCAGAATCTATGAAGCAACCGTGCGCCGCGCTGAACATGGCTTTATTAATTGCGCGCGGGTCAACGTCGTACTTAGCCCACTGCTCTTTCTGCGGATTATCGCCAACGAATGCGACAGGAACATTGTCCCGGTCAAGAATGGTGGCGCGTCCCTCTAACTCCGAAACTACCGCATAATCACCGTGAAAGCTTACCTGGCACGGCCGCCGCAGATGCTGCGTAACCGTTCGCACATAGCGGCCGTCCAGATCGAAATGGCACAAGCGGCGGTTCTCTCGATCACAAACCAGTAGAAAGGGCTGATCGTAGCGCGTGTCAAGCGAAAGACCATGGCTGCAATTCAACTGGCCTTCGTCACTGCCCTTTTCCGAGTAACTCGCTTTATAGTTTCCATTCTTATCGAAGCGAAAAATGCGCGAATCTCCGTAGCCATTGGCGATAAAGATGGAGCCATCCGGGGTAGGCACAGCCGCCGTAATGCGCCATTTATTGGGGGACTTAAAACCCGCCTCCGGAGGAGCCGTAATCTTCAGCACGACGCTGCCGTCAGCTCTTAGCTTTAAAAAGAGCCAGTTCTCCTCCGGAGTGCCCTTTTGCACCGTCACATAGAGATATTCCTGGCCGCCTTCAGTGGCAAAGACGAGCGAGTGGATTTCAGGATATGCGGTGGCAATCCTGCGGAGCAAACGGCCATCGGGGCTGTAGACGAGAACTCCGGTGTGGCTCTGGGTGCTGACGTAAATATTTCCGCTTTTGTCCTGGCCTATAGCCCCGTGCGTGCCCCCGAGCGTCGTGCCGGCGGGCAGTGCTCCCCAGTCAGAGACAACCGCATATGTCCATTCCCCATTGCCGGTGAACTGAACAGGTACGGAGGAGGGATCTTGGGAAGCGGAAATCGCGTACCTGGGCACGAGTACCGTCATGGATGCTGTAGCAAGAAATGCACGCCGATGCATATTCGTCATTGCGGGCTCCTGGGAGTGCTGTTTGCATCTGCGGAGGCTGGCTCCGCGGGGGTGTCGAATAAATAGACGTGGTGCAGGTTGGGCATGTTCTTCAATGGACCCAGTGAGCCACTGGTGACCTTGGTCCCACTCAGGTTCAGGTAAGTGAGCTGGGAGAGAGGTGAAAGCTTCGCTAAGGCTCGTCCCGTAACCGCGGTACCTTCCAGATGAAGAGCACGCAGGTTCGTGAACTTGGCTAGTGTCTCGAAGGACGCGTCGCTGAGTGCGGTGCGTCCGAGTTCGGCCTCGACGATGAAAGGTGCGAAACGTTGGAAGCGGGCAAGTTGAGCGTCGTCGAATTTGGAGGCCACGTCAACCGTTCTTAGAATCAGGCCATCGGACGGCTTTGCTGAAACTGCAACCAGTTTTGCACCCTCCGACCGTTGCATCTGCCGAATCTCATCCATCAAATCACCGTAGTCCCCCACCGGTTGAAGCGGCAAGTCCGTGTTTCCCGCAGCCACCGCGATTCCTGGAATGCTAGTCGCTGTCGGGGAGGCGCCAGCAAGAATCCACGCGCGGAGAACCGCGATTTCATCAGCAGTCAACGGCATCCGTCCTTCGGCAGGCATGAAGTGTCGATCACTTGGGGAAAGCGTTACTCTCTGCAGCAGCAGACTCCGGTCCGGAATTTGCGGCGTGATAACAGCTCCATCCTTGCCTCCCTTCATCAACAGTTCATAGAAATCAAGGCGAAGCTCGCCCTGCTCTTTGTTCGCGCCATGGCACGCCACGCACTTTGCATCCAAGATGGGACGGATATTGCGCGTGTAGGCCGATCCGACGTATGCAGCGTCAGAAGCTGAGGACGACGATGGGAAGAATCGCTTAAGCGGCTCCGGCATATAACGAGTCAGGTAGTCGTTTCCATGGGTTAGCAAGCCGCCTTGATGCGCGGTCCATGCAAGTGTGAGCAGGGTGATCGCGAGGCATGCAGGATAGGCACGCGGAAACTCCCCTGAGATCCATAAGGAACGCACGGAGACGCACACCAGCAATTCAATCAGCAGCGCGATACCACCCCACATGTGACGGGTAACGGTCGTTCCCGTTACGCCGCCGCCGTAGGCCAGCAGGATTCCGAACGCAAGTGTGATTGCGCCGGTGGCCAATACGATGCGTAGCACGAAACCTGCAGCTTCACGCAAACCAGGCCGTGTCGTCCCGGCAAGCTCGAGAAATGGCAGCAACACAAGCATGCCGATCGGCAAATGCACGAGCGCAGGATGCAAGCGGCCAAGGAACTGAAGCCAGTCTGCATGCGCCTTTCCATTGAGTCGAACAACGAACGGCAGCATGACAAGCAATGCACTCAGGCCCAACACCCAAACCCATCGCGCCAGTAGAACTCGGATACCCGGATTTCGAACTGCAACGGTTGACTTGCAGGCCTCGATCACGCCAGCAATCCCTGCACTACGTGGGCCGGGACTGGGCTTGTCAGCTTTTGATCGAGGCCCTGAAATTTGTAGGTGAACTTGTTGTGGTCGATGCCCAGGCAATGAAGAATCGTAGCGTTGAAGTCGCGCACGTGCACCGGATCCTTCACGACGTTGTAGCTGTAGTCGTCAGTTTCGCCATAGGTAATGCCGGGCCGGACTGCCCCGCCGGCCATCCACGTGGTGAAACATCGCGGGTGGTGATCGCGGCCATAGTTGTCCTGAGTCAGGCCGCCCTGACTGTACACGGTGCGTCCAAACTCGCCCCCCCAGATCACCAGCGTGTCATCGAGCAGCCCGCGCCGTTTTAGATCAGTGACCAGCGCGTAAGCACCCCGATCTGTTTCCTGGCAGATGAGCGGCAAGACTCCAACTGCATTATCATGCACGTCCCAACCACGCTTATAAATCTGGGTGAAGCGCACACCACGCTCGGCCATTCGGCGCGCCAACAGGCAGTTATAGGCGAAGGTTCCGGGTTGCTTTGCCTCGAGACCGTAGAGATCCCAGGTGGATTGCGGTTCCTTGGAGAGATCAACGAGCTCCGGAACCGATGATTGCATCCGGAACGCCATCTCATACTGGGCAATGCGCGCGTTGGTCTCGGGATCGCCCATCTCTGCCAGCGTCTGACGATTGATCTGTTCGACGGTGTCGAGCATATTGCGGCGTACTTCTCGATCCACTCCCGCAGGGTCAGAAAGATAAAGTACGGGATCGACGCCCGACCTTAGACCTACACCGGCGTATTCCGAAGAGAGAAATCCGCTGCTCCACAAGCGTGAGGAGACTGGCTGGTTGTTTTCTTTGGGGTTGGTTTTGGTCTGGAGAACAATAAAGGTCGGCAGATTGTCATTCATGCTGCCGAGTCCATACGCGAGCCACGCGCCCAGGCAGGGCTTGCCGGCGTTCATGTTGCCGGTATTCATCAGCATACTTGCGGGCTCATGATTAATTGCGTCCGTAATCGTG
>JBEKZG010000401.1:0-4096 GCA_049510095.1 Occallatibacter sp. | reverse complement strand
GATTCGCCGGGTTTGCGATCGTCTTCTTCGGCGTCGCTTTTGGACTCTTCGACTACAACCGCTTTCATGCCAAATCGGCTGTCCTCCATTTTGAAGAAATTCCCGAAGAAGTAATAACAACCCTGGGGTTGAATGCATGAGCCACATAGCTGTTTGCACAGCGCCCATGCGGCGCAGCGGAGGTCCCCACCATGCTTGAGTTGCAAAACCTGTACCGCAGCTACCGCGGCATTCCCGCCATTGAAAATGTCAGCTTCAAGGTGGCGCCCGGCGAGATCGTCGGTTTCCTCGGCCCTAACGGCGCCGGCAAATCCACTACTGTCAAAATCGTCACCGGCATGTTGCGTCCCAACGACGGGCGCGTGCTCTTCGAAGGTCAGGACATTGCAAAAGACATGGTCGCCTTCCGCGCCGCATTCGGCTACGTCCCGGAAGAAGCTCATCTTTATAGCTACCTCTCGGGCCTCGAATATCTGCAACTGGTTGGCCGCCTCCGCGGGCTCGACGAATCCCTCATCGAAGTGAAAGCAACCCAACTGCTCAAACTCCTCAACCTCGAGTCATGGCAATACACGCCCATCTCGTCTTACTCCAAGGGCATGCGCCAGCGCGTGCTCATCGCCGCCGCCCTGCTGCACGATCCAAAGCTGCTCATCTTCGACGAGCCTCTCTCCGGCCTCGACGTGGTTTCCGGCCGCCTGTTCAAAGATCTGCTTGAACTTCTCGCGGCAGAAGGCAAAGCGGTGCTCTACATTTCTCATGTGCTTGAGGTCGTGGAGCAGGTCTGCAACCGCGTCATCGTCATTGCAAAGGGAAGAATCCTTGCGGATTCTCCGCCTTCCGATCTCGCCCGGCTCATGAGCCTTCCCAATCTTGAAAGCGTTTTTGCGCAATTGGTTCAACAGCAGGACACCCGGCAGCTTGCCCAGCAAATGGTCGAAGTGATGCGGATAACCCATGTCTGATACTTTCCAGCGTCTCCTCACCATGTCCGCGGACCAGCCGCTCCCCTTGAACGCGCAGGCGGCGCTCGGAGTCGTGCGCCCACCCCGTCGCAGCCAGCTCTCGTGGCTCGTCCGTCATTTTATTGAGCGATTCTTCAACCATGAAACTGCCTCGCCCGATGGCGACGCGAAGACGCGAATGGTCCAGATCGCCTGCGCAACGGGCCTTCCAGGACTGATGGTTGCCATGTACTTGTGGCCTGTTTACCACCCTGTAATCGTGTTCCGGCAGGAGCATCCCATCAACCAGGCTCCGGTCCCTTACTGGCTGCAGGTCAATCATCACTTTTTCTTCGTCCTTTATTCCTTCGTGGTTATGGGCATCGTCACGGTCTTTGAATGGGATCTTTTTTTTCCTGACCTGCTCGACATTTTGGTCCTCACCACACTGCCCATCCCCGATCGCCGGCTCTTTCTTGCGCGCGTCTCCGCCATCGCCATCTTCATCGCCGGCTTCCTGTTCAACGTCAACATCCTCGCGCCCATCGTCCTCCCCGCAGCCACTGATCCGGTGAACCTGCCGCGGTTCCTTGCCGGGCATGTTGTAGCAGTCTTCGCCAGTGGTCTCTTCGCAGCTGCCTTCATTCTTGCTCTTCAGGGAGTGTTGCTTTCTCTCTTCGGAGAACGGTTGTTTCGCCGGCTCTCGCTTCTGCTGCAAGGCATTTCCATCACCGTGCTGGTAATGCTCTTGCTCACCTTTCCAGTACTCTCGGGTGCGGTTCCGGTCTTTCTCCAGTCCGGCAATCCATTGGTGTTCATCTGTCCGCCATTCTGGTTTCTCGGCATCTATCAGCGCCTGCTTGAAGGGCCGTCAGCCCTGCCCATTTACTCAAGCCTCGCGCAAGCCGGATGCGAAGCGCTCCTCATCACGGTTGCTGTGGCCATGCTCGCCTATCCCATTGCTTACCTGCGCCGCGTGCGTCAATTGGTAGTTGGCTCCGGCACGCGCGACACACGCAATTGGCTGGCTCTGCCATCGCATCTGCTCCTCCATGCCACGCTGACCAGGAACCCAGTATGCCGTGCGGTATTCCACTTCATCAGCCAGACTTTGTTTCGTGTCCAGCGCTATCGCATCTATCTCGTCCTTTATGGCGGAGTAGGCCTCTCGGTTGTCGTCGCCACTATCCTGCGTTTCGGAGTTGTGCACAACCACGTTCGCATGGCAATCTCAGCCGACGGTATGCGCGCCGGTGTTGGCATTGTTGCCTTCTGGACCATCGCCGGCCTGCGAATGGCTCTTGTTTCTCCCGGCAATAGGCAGGGAAGCTGGGTATTCCGCATCGTGCATGGCAGGCCTCCGCAGTTTCCCGTTGCCCTGGGGCAGTTACAGGCAGCCAAGATTTGGGTATTGATTTGGGGAATGGCTGTCACCATTGCGGCCTGCCTGGCATTTCAAACCATTGCTCCCGCGGAACTCCGAGTCTTGCCGGCAATCGCCGCTCAGTTGCTCACCGCCGCCGGCATGTGCGTGCTGCTTACTGACCTTCTCTTTCTCAGCGTAAAGGTTGTTCCCTTTACCGGCGAAATGGCGAGAGAGCCCTCCAACCTTGCTTTCACAGTCCTCAAATACTTTGCGTTCCTGCCCTTGGTCAGCGCGCTCCCGCTCGCCCTCACCCCATGGATGGAGAAGAGCACATTGCACTGCTTCTTCGCGGTCGCAGCAATTGCCTCAGTGCACTTCTTACTAACCAACCGCTATCGCCGGGTCATTTTGGAGCACACCAACTTACGTCCCCTGGAAGAGGATGAAGAAGATTTTCCCATGAGCCTCGGCCTTCGTTACTGAAACGGGCACAGGCCAAGAGTGGCCTGTGTCCGTGAATTGTCTATCCAGGCGGCAATACCTGGCGAAGGCCCGTAGTCCAGCTCCTGTAGGCCGCATCCAGCACTTGCTGGTTATGCAGACCATCAGCCCCGGTAGCCCAGAATTCGCCTCGACCCTCCACCCAGTCCGAGAAGGAATCCAGCATGCGCGTGTATCCGTCGGCATTCGACACTGTTTTCCGGTCGGCAATTGTGCCCTCCCGCCAAAGCTGAACCTCCACATCATCGTCCACGGTAAGCCCGTTCACGCAGACAATCGCTCCCGTTTCACCCGTTACTTCAACGTGCGACCGGTAAGCCCCTCGAGTGCCTACGGTCACGGTCCCCACGGCGCTCCCTGCAAAATCCAATCCAATTGCGGCGTAAGCCTCGAGGGGAAAAGAAACTTCATCGGTCCGTGCCAGCGTGTTCACCGCTGCCACACGTGCGTTCAGTATGAAGCGCAATGCATCGAAGCAATGAACGGCGACATCGCCAATGGGCCCGCCGCAAGCCAGGGTCCCATCGTAAATCCACTGTCGCGGACTGGTCTCAGCCAGGTAGCAGAACTGCGAGTGCGCCAGTACCGGACGTCCAATTCGTCCTTCCCCGATCCAGTCGCGCATGATCACCAGGCTGGTGTTGTAGCGGAAATTCTGCGCGACACCGAGGCATTTCCCTGCATTCGCCGCCGCGGCCAGCATCTGTCCCACTTCGCTGGTCCGCATGCCGAGCGGTTTCTCGCATAGCACCGGCTTGCCGTGCGACAGGGCCAATAACACGTGAGGCAGGTGCAGAGCATCCGGTGACGTAACAAACACCGCATCGATATCCGGCGAAGCGCATAACTCCTCCGGCGTCGCAAAGACATGCTCGATAGAGTATTCGATCCCATTGGCCTTCGCTTTCTCTAAGTCCCGGCGCCACAAACCAGCCAGCACCGAATGGCGCGCCCCTGGGAACGCTGGAACCAGCCGCCTGACGCAATGATGTCCAAACCCAAGCAATCCGTAACGAATCATTCTGCATCTCCAATACGTCGAATCTGAGTCTAAATGCCGCGGAGAAAGTGTAACTTCCCTTAACGATTTCCGGTAGCCTGCACAAGCAGTTCAACAGATGGAGCCACCATATCGAGAAGCACAGCCTGGGGCTTCTCCGCCGCTTTCAGGATATCCAGCTTTTTCTTTAGAGAGTCCGCGGCGGCTGCCCGATGATCCTTCAGATCGTCCAAAGCCTGCAACCCAATCGCGGACACTTCAGACAATGATAACGACAGTGGAGCT
>JBEKZG010000400.1:0-4097 GCA_049510095.1 Occallatibacter sp. | reverse complement strand
CTGGTAGGCCTCGCGCACCAGCGGGTCGCGGTTCAGCGGATTGGTATGCACCTCTGAATCCGCCCTTCCCACCATCGCCGTGGCCAGCAACCCGGCACTGCATACCAAGATCCGCATCCAGTGACGCACGTTCCTCAACCCGTCCTCTCGTTCTTGTTCCTTCACGTTTGGCCAGCTCCCAGGGTTCCATCAATTTTTATTTGAAAACACCACTACGTCGCGAAAAGGGAACTCCCCCTCTTTGACGTTACACAACATTAGAAGATGCTCAAAACCTTCGCTCGCCGTGTTCCCTAGCCCGGCTCCATTTGAAACTCTCACCAAGAAACCGTGTTCGCTCTCTTAAAGGATTAGTGAAATGAATCGGAAAGAGTTGTTACGATTGTTGCTGAATCAGGCTCAGTTTAACGGATTCGAATTCCGCCGCTGGTTTCAATCTCAGGTCCAGCCCTTCTGGCCCGGTGCCGAGCAGGCGCTCTCCCTCCTCTCTGTCGAAGGCCGACACTACACCCTCCTCTTCTCCCACGAGTTCGCCCACTGTTATTGGCGGTCTGGCGCGCAAATGAGCTTCATGGTGCCTTCCATCACCTACCCCCGCATTACCGCCCAGGGCGAAGTCGTGCAGGTCACCCGCAAGCCATTCACCCGCCGCACCATCAAGCCCGATGTCTGGAGGTACCACCTCCGCCAGATGGCCGCTGCGGACGATCCCATCAATTACCTCTGCCGATTCCTTCCCGCGCAGGACCAGAACAAACTCCGCGAAACCCAGCCCGACACTCAAATCGCCGCACAGGCCTGAAGCTCTCCCTTTGAAAGATCCGGCGCCTCGTCCCAAGGCAGCCGCCCCGGAGGGAGCCAGGGGCCTTCACCTGGAAGGCCCCATTCAACCATTGATCACCTTCACACTCCGTTCTTACAGCAGAAAAATGATCCACGACTGAATCATGTCGAGGGTGCTCCATCCTTGCCACCTCAATGTTTTTGCGGCTTCGGGGTCCCCGGCGATAGGTCTTCGTCGCCGGGGTGATCTAGGGTGGGATTTCCTAACCCCGCTAACACGCGTCCGCCGCGGCGGACGGCCAACTCCGCTAACTTCGCCCTGTGCCTCATCCAACGCCAATTTTTGGTCTACGATTAACTCATGCCCATCCCAGAGCGTCTGCATCCCACCTTCGCTGCGGCCCGGCCACCCGCTCCTCCGACGCCAGACCCGATGGACGAAGCGCGCAAGCGCCTCATCGTGGCCCTCGACGTGCCGGACGTCGCTTCCGCCATCGCCCTCGTCGACCGTCTCGACGGTGCCTGCCTCTGGTTCAAGGTTGGGATGGAGCTCTTTACCGCCGCCGGTCCAGCCGCCATTGAGCCACTCCTCAACCGTGGCCATTCCGTCTTCCTCGACCTCAAATTCCACGACATTCCCAACACCGTTGCCGGCGCCGTCCGCTCCGCCGCAACCCTGGGCGTCCGCATGGTCAACGTCCATGCTGGCGGTGGCCCCGCCATGCTCGTCGCTGCCCGCTCCGCCCTTGCGGGCCTGTCCAATCCCCCGGAACTCCTCGCCGTCACCATGCTCACCAGCATGGATAACAACCAGGTCCACGCCACCGGCATCCCTCGTTCCCCAGCTGAGCAGGTAGAACTCCTCGCCCGCATGACCCTCGAATCCGGAATCCGTGGCTTCGTCTGTTCCGCGGAAGAAGTCGCAACCCTCCGCAGGCTCACAGGCCCTGAAGGCGTCCTGGTCACCCCCGGCATCCGCCCCGCCGGCGCCGCAACAGGCGACCAGTCCCGCATAGCCACGCCGGCTGAAGCGTTGAGACAAGGCGCCAGCTACCTCGTCGTAGGCCGCCCTATCACCCAATCCCCCCAGCCCGCCAAGGCCGCCAGGGCCATCCTCCAGGAAATGGCCGCCCCCCTGTGAATGCTCCACCGCCCAACAGGCGGTGGCTTCGGTTACGGCTGGAAGCCGGATTGATCGGCCATGCGGCCGATTGGTGCGCCCTCTGTTGATGTCCTCCTATTCGTGGCACTACTTCGAATTCCTTTGCCAAAATGCAGCATGTCCTGCGGGAAACGAAAAACACGATTTGTCGCCTGAAGGCGAGGGGTTTGCCCATCCCCTATAGGCGGCTCCAAATGATTTGCATGCGGCAGCCGCCAACATGCTCCATTTTCCCGGTTCTACGAGTCCCTTTCTGCGGGGCGCGCCTTTGACTCCCACCTGCAAGAGCACAGGAGAGTTGGCCGGACCGGCGTCAATCAGAAATCCAGCAAGCTGCACTCCGTCCACATCGGCAACGGTTCTTGCGGCAGTAGCGCTCTGCCGAGCCAGGTCCGCGTACCCGAGACCGAGCACCACCGTGTTGGCGTTCGTTACAGTGATGGAACTGGAATACCGATTGATGCCGGGAGTCAGAATCAGGTTTCGCCCGAAGCCAGGGCGGAATTGATGGTGGCCAGCGACTGAGTTCATCAGATGACCGGGGCCCCTGAAGTTTCCATTTTCAAGTTCGGGTCGTTTTTGCCCGTCGAAGATCCCTTCCGGCGCGATCGCGCGACCGACGGCCGGCAATAGCCATCCAAGGTGCTCGGTTTTCCGGTCAGCGGATCCAACCCGGCAACTTTGACCTGCGGCGTCGGTCTGCTGCTCTTCGGTCGCCACCACCCTCGATGGAAATCTCCCATAGAGAAACCTCGCCACCTTGTCGCGAAAAGATCATTGCTCCTCCACTAGTTCCATGGAGCAATTTGAGGTTTCACCTGATGCAAAACGTCATGGTAGATTCTCGACTCTGCGCGAGTTGGGGGCAAACGAATGGAGAAACCCTCTGCTGCATTGACGAACACGCCTCTTCCTCTGCGAGCTGCGTAATACGTGCGCGTACCCACCGAGCATCAACAGTACTCTCCTGAGAACCAACTGGATGTGATCCGCAAGTACGCCGCCACCCACCAAATGGAGATCGTTTGTGTGTACTCGGATCATGGGCGGAGTGGTCTAAACATCGCAGGGCGCGAAGGACTCATTAAGCTCATGTCGGACGTGGAAAATGGGTGGACAAACTTTTCTGCACTCCTGGTGTACGACGTCGGTAGGTGGGGGCGCTTCCAGGACGTAGATGAAAGCGCCTATTACGAATATGTGCTCAAAAGAGACCGGTATTCGCGTCCACGATTGTGCGGACCAATTCGAGAATGATGGCAGTATGTCATCGTCCGTTTTGAAGACGCTGAAGAGATCGATGACAGCCGAATACGGCCGGAAGCTGTCAGTCAAGGTGTTTTCAGGGCAGTGCCGCCTTATCGAGCTAGGATTTCTTCAGGTTGGGCCGGCAGGATTTGGCTTGCGACGGCAATTGATCGACCGAGACTATAACTCAAAGGGCCTTTTGGGCAGGGCGAACGAAAGAGCCTGCAGACGGACCGCGTCATTTTGGTTCCTGGGCCGGAGTTGGAAATCGACACAGTTCGACGAATCTATGATCTGTTCGTCGAAAAGGGAAAAACGGAGCGCGAGATCATGGAGGAACTGAACGCCCGCGGCATATTGGGTGAACATGGACGTCCCTAGACACGCTCGACGGTGCATCGGGTGCTAACAAATCCAAAGTATATTGGCGAGAACATCTACAACCGGCGTTCCCTCAAACAGAAGCACAGACGCGTCAAGAATCCGGTGCAAATGTGGATCTGGCGAGATGGTGAATTCGAACCCATCGTCCCGGCCAGTCTATTTGAGCAGGCACGTACAATCATCGAATCTCGTCACCTTCATCTTTCGGATCAGGGGCTCCTGGAACGACTGCGCGAACTACTGCGGATTCAAGGCAGAATCGGTGACCTGCCTGCACTGTGCGGCGAAATTCATGCTTGGGAACGACGCATCAACCGCGACCGCAACACCATCGAATGTAAGTTCACACGGAAACAGGCCCGTCGGAAAATGCTTTACTCAATCACACGAACGCGGGACTAGTGTCCCGTCCCGTGTAATTATTTACAATTGTAAGAATCCGTGATCGAATGAAGACATGTTTGCTCGTGCTGCTGCATTGACAATCGACGAAGGGCAAAGACGCCAGTTGGAGTCCTTG